>JBHIAD010000078.1:0-7551 GCA_046758405.1 Methylomirabilales bacterium (SeqCode) | reverse complement strand
GCAGGGCTGCAGGAGAGTCCCCGCCTGGCGGCGCGGGGACACCGGGCTGTGGAGTGCGGCAGGGGTGGGACCGATGACCCGGGAGGAGATCCGGAACCTCGCTATCATCGCTCACGTGGATCACGGCAAGACGACCCTGGTGGATGCGCTGCTCTGGCAGAGCGGAATCTTCCGCGCAAACGAGAAGGTGAATGAGCGCGTGCTGGACAGCATCGACCTGGAGCGCGAGCGCGGGATCACAATCCTCGCCAAGAACACCGCAATCCGCTACGGGGGGGTGCGGATTAACATCGTGGATACGCCCGGCCACGCCGACTTCGGTGGAGAGGTCGAGCGTGCCCTCAGCATGGTGGACGGCGTCATGCTGCTCGTTGACGCGTCGGAAGGGCCGATGCCCCAGACGCGCTTCGTGCTTACAAAGGCCCTCGAGCGGAACCTACCCTCCATTGTGGTCATCAACAAGATCGATCGCCCGGATGCCCGAATCAAGGAGGTCGTCGATGAGGTATACGAGCTCTATCTCGACCTGGACGCCACCGAGTCCCAGATCGACTTCCCGCTGGTTTACACCGATGCGCGACGCGGAACGGCGACGCTCGATCCAGATCAGCCCGGGACTGATTTCCGACCCCTCTTCGACTTGATCCTTCAGGTCCTGCCGGCACCTATCTACGACCCGGGCCACGCATTGCAGTTCCTCGTTGCTAACCTGGACTACAGCGACTATGTCGGGCGCCTGGCCATTGGTCGCGTCTTCCAGGGGGAGATCCGGGCCGGGCAAGAGGTGGTCCTATGCCACCGAGATGGGCGCCAGAGTCGGGCGAAGGTCACCCTCCTCTATGGGTTCGAGGGACTTAAGCGGGTCGAGATCCCTTGGGCCGGACCAGGGGATATCGTGGCTGTGGCTGGCGTGGAAGGCATTCAGATCGCCGATACGATCGCCAGCCCCGACGGGCCTGAGGCCCTGCCAGTGCTCCCCGTGGACGAGCCGACGATTGCCATGCACTTCGCGCTCAACGATTCCCCCATAGCGGGGCGGGAGGGACAGTTCGTCACCTCGCGCCAGCTGCGCGATCGTCTGTTCAAGGAGATGCTTGGCAACGTCGGCATCCGGGTGGAGGACACGGGCAGGCCCGACTGTTTTCGGGTCCTCGGGCGCGGGGAACTGCAGCTAGCGATTTTCATCGAAATGCTGCGACGTGAGGGGTATGAGCTGCAGGTTTCGAAACCCGAGGTTGTGACGCGTGAAGAGGGAGGGCACACCTGCGAGCCGATGGAGGTCTTGGCCGTGGACTGCCCTGAGGAATTTATCGGCGTCGTCACCGAAAAGGTCGCAGGACGCCGAGGGCGGATGACCAAGATGAGCAACCACGGCAGGGGGCGAGTGCGATTTGAGTTCCGGATTCCCGCTCGGGGCCTCATCGGCTTTCGCGGGGAGTTCTTGGTCGACACTCGCGGGACCGGGCTCCTCAACACCCTCTTCGACGGGTACGATCGTTGGGCTGGGGAGCTGCGGGGGCGTGGGACGGGAGCGGTGGTCGCGGACCGTCCGGGCAGGGCCACAGCCTATGCCTTGGACCACCTCCAGGCCCGAGGAGCCCTCTTTGTGGGGCCGGGGACCGAAGTCTATGCGGGGATGATCGTCGGTGAGAATGCCAAGGGGGTGGACCTCCAGGTCAACGTTACCAAGGAGAAGCGACTGACCAACATGCGTTCCTCGACTGCAGAGCAGGGGATTCACCTGACATCGCCACGCGTGATGACCCTCGATCGGGCTATGGAGTGGATCGGGCCGGATGAGGCGATCGAGGTGACGCCGCATTCGATTCGCCTCCGGAAGCGGAACCTGAAAAACGGCCCCTCTCGCTGATCGGGGACACTGCGGCCGGATACCTGCTTGATAGTTCTGGATCACGGGTGCGACGCAGATGCCAGGTATGTGCGTCGACCTGGCCGACCTGCACAGCTCTCTGATCGTGGATCGTGGGAAGGCAGCCTGTGGACGCTGGGACCGTCCTTGACAATCTCCAAGCGCGCATTGCCGACGTCACCGCTGCATCTCACGGCCAGGAGGGCGCGCTGGTTGCTCGCTTTGCTGAGGCGGCTCGGCGCGTCTCCGCGACTGTGCACGAGGTGACGGATGCCGCGAGGGTCGCCACAGCGCTGACCGGCATCATTCAAGCGCGAGGGGCACGCCTGTGCCAGCTTGTCCGAGACGATTTGCCCCTGGGCATCGATTGGACCCGAGCTGTCGAGGCGGCGGGGAGCTGCCTCAGCGACGATCCCAGCACCCTGGTAGAGGCAGACCTGGGTCTCACCGCGGCGGTCGCCGGTATCGCAGAGACCGGCTCTCTCATCACTCACCTGGATCCAGTCGACCACCGGCTGGCGACGATGCTTCCGCTCGCCCATGTCGTGCTGCTTCCCCGAGATCGGATCGTTGCAAGCCTGGAGGAGGGTCTCCTCCTGACGCGGTACCGGATTCTCACGGCGGCTGTGGCGGGTCGGCCCACCTATGTCTCTTGGGTCACGGGGCCCAGCCGAACGGCCGATATCGAGCGGACGCTGGCGATCGGTGTCCACGGGCCCCGAACCGTGGATATCATCCTGCTCCCGTCCACCGGCACCGCAGGAGGTTCATGGTGAGCCGTCAGGCCGAGTTCCGACGTCGTGCAGCGGAGGCGATGGCCAACCCGCGCCTTCGGGAGAATCTCGCGCGCTTCGGCCGGGCCTATCGGGGCGCACGGGCCGAGGCCCTGTCGGTCCTCGATTACGATCGGGCGCGGGACCAACTCCGGAGGATGAAGGAGGACGCCGTTGAGCGGCTCCCTGAGCTGACGGCACAGTTCATCGAGGCGGTGCATCGAGTCGGTGCGACCGTCGTGGAGGTGAAGACCGCCGCGGAGGCCTGCGACTACATCGCCCGCCTTGCGCGCGCACGCCAGGTCGAGCTCGTGGTCAAGTCCAAGTCGATGGTCTCGGAGGAGATCGAGCTGAACCACTATCTCCAGAACCATGGGATCACTGCCCTCGAGGCGGACCTCGGCGAGTGGATCATTCAGCAGGCCGGAGAGCTCCCTTCCCACAGCGTCATGCCCTGCATCCATCTCTCGAAAGAGGAGGTCGCCGAGATCTTCAGCAAGGCCCTGGGTCGCCGGGTCGATCCGGACATCCAGGCCATGGTGCAAACAGCCCGTGCGGAGCTGCGCGAGAAGTTCCTGACCGCGGGGATGGGCCTCTCGGGGGCGAACATCGCGGTTGCCGAGACGGGGACGGTGATCATCGTCACCAACGAGGGGAACGGCCGGCTGGTGACCACCTTGCCGCCGATCCACGTCGCCCTCCTCGGCTACGACAAGCTGATCCCCACGATGGACGATGCGGCCTCCCAGCTCAACATCCTTGCCAAGGCGGCTACGGCGCAGGGCCTCACCGTCTACACGACTTTCATCACGGGAAAGACGGGAGTCAGCGCCGTCCCGCGGCCCCCGGGTTTTCGGGGACCGACGGCCCCCGAGGTGCATATCGTCCTCTTGGATAACGGGCGGCTGGCCATGCGCGACGATGCGGAATTCCGGGAGGCGCTCTACTGCATCCGATGCGCCTCCTGTGCCAATGTCTGTCCGACCTACCGGGTGGTCGGTGGTCACGTCTTCGGCCATATCTACACCGCCGTGATCGGGACCGTCATCACGCCCTTTCATCACGGCTGGGAGCATGCGGCTGTGCCCCAGGAGGCCTGCCTGCTCTGTAATGCCTGCTACGATGCCTGCCCTGCAAAGATCAATCTCCCGCGGATGATCGTGGCGATGCGGGACCGACTCGCCGCTCAGGAAGCCGCCCGAGGGGAGGCAGGCGGCCTCCGCCATTTCTTCCTCACGCGCGTGCTCCCGCGGCCGACCCTCCTCCACGCTTCCCTCCGGGTCGCCGGCGTCGTCCAGGGGCTCCTCACGGGCGGGAGGCGGGTCATCCGGAATCTCCCCGGGCCGCTCAGGCGCTTTACCAGCATGCGGGCAGTTCCGACCCTGGCCTTGCGGCCCCTGCGCAGCCGCCTGCCCGCGGTCACGCGCCCCCCCGCGCCCCCCCGCGCCCGGGTCGCCTTCTTCGCGAGCTGCCTGATCGATCATCTCTACCCGGAGATCGGTGAGGCGGTGGTCAAGGTCCTCCGCCACTACGGGTGTGAGGTCCACTTTCCTCGAGCCCAGTCCTGTTGCGGGCTGCCGGCCTCCTACGAGGGACAAAAGGGAGCCGCTGCCGAGATGGCCCGGAACGTCATCCGGGCCTTTGAGAAGCTGCCGGTCGACTATATCGTCGTGGCAAGCCCGCCTTGCGGGATCGCACTTCGTCAATATGTGCCGCAGCTCACGCAGGGTGACCCGGCCTGGGCCGAGCGGGCCCGGGCCTTGGCAGACCGAACCCGGGACTTCTCGGAATTCCTGGTGCGGGTCCTAGAGGTCAATGAATCCATTGGAGCGACTGGCGGCCCTCCGATTCCCCTCGCCTATCATGATTCCTGCAGCGCCTACCGGGGACTGAAGTTGCGGGATCCCCAGCGGCACCTGATCGGGCTCCTGCGCCGCTATGAGCTTCGGGAGATCGACGAGATCGGTGAGTGCTGCGGGTTCGGAGGGCACTTCTCCACGGACTATCCCGAGGTCGCAGGGGAGGTCCTCCATTGCAAGATCGCGGTGATCGAGCGGACCGGGGCCGCCGTCGTGGCCCTGGATAGCCCGGGCTGCCTGCTCCAGATCCGAGGCGGGATCATCAAGCGGGGGAGCCCGATCACGGTCAAGCATCTGGCCGAACTCCTGGCCGAGGCGATCGATGACCGCACCGGATCGGCCCGAGGGCATGAGAGCGCGGGAGGCCTCCTCTCATCTGTAAGGGGGAGGTTATCGCTGCTCGGCTTCAGGCCGTGAATATCCGGATCGAATCATCGTCTAATGATTGATCGTTGCGGGAAGGGCTTCGGGGGCAGGGACACATACCCGGCATGAGCCTGTCTGATTTGGCAACCGGATCGCTGGAGGGTCGGGAATCCCTGGTCCCTTGACGACTTCGCAGGGTGGAGTGACAATCCCCAAATTATTATTGACATCTTGGAATCGTGATGGAGGAGAGGGGGGATTGACGGTGATGCGTAGACTCATGGTGTTGGGCCTGGCTGTTGTTCTGCTGCCCGGCTGTGCAGGGGATCCGATGACGGCTCGGGAGAAGGCGACCCTGGGTGGGGCTGCCATCGGTGCTGCAGTGGGTGGCCTCGCCGGTAGCACCCGGGGCAAGGCCACGACAGGTGCTCTGATCGGGGCCGCCGCCGGCGGAGCGCTTGGGTACGGCGTAGGCTCTGCCCAGCAGGAAGAGGCAAGGCGGCATCAGGGACAGCCCCCTGTCAGCCCGCCAGCCCCTCAGCAGCAGGCGGCCGTTCAGGTCCCTGGACAATACGCGGGGGACCCGACCCAGGGTGAATTCGTGAATACGACTCCCTTTACTATCCATCTCTTCATTGATCCCGACGGGCCCCAGAACCAGGTGGCTCCCTCGGCAACCTTGAATCCGGGAGAGTCCCGACCCGCGGTCCTCGATGTGGGGCAGCACCGGATCAAGGCAGAGGCCTGGCGCGACACCCAGCTGGGGAAGCGGATGGTGGGCCGGTACGACCGGACAATTCTGGTGGACGTGCGGGCGAACGGATGGAGCCTTCGCTTCAGCGAGGGAGACTTCCGCTAGGTCCGGCCCCGAAGGGCCGGTACAGACCCGCAGGCAGTAGTCCCTCGCGCGAGGGATTACCGCGGTTGTCGTAGCCGAGTGCCTTCCTCTCGAAGGACCACATCGGCCGCCAGCAGTCTCCGTTTTCCTCCCTTCCCCCGGCCTCGACTACTCACTTGGCGCACCCTTTGCATCGAATCCAATTTGATGGAGGGGGTGGTTTGTGTATACTGAAAAAAAGCGCCGGAGGATGCGGGCTTTCTTCGCGATCTCGCCCCGATGGGTCTACAAGGATTCCGTGCCGGTACGGGGGACCATTGATTATGGCCGATGCCTTGCGCCTTCTCCAAGTGGTTGACGCGAACCGACCTGCCGGGGTGCCGATGGGGTCGGTGCGGAAGCCCGAGTGGCTCAAGGTCAAGGCCCCCGGGGGGCCCAACTACCTCCGCTTGAAGGGACTCCTGCGGGCATTGAAGCTCCATACGGTCTGCGAGGAGGCCCGGTGCCCCAATATCGGGGAGTGCTTCGAGGACCTCACGGCCACCTTTATGATCCTGGGGGATATCTGTAGCAGGCGGTGTGGGTATTGCGCGGTGACCCATGGGAGGCCGGTTGCCGTGGACCCGGCGGAACCCGAACGGGTAGCCGAGGCGGTTCAGGTTCTTGGCCTTGACCATGCCGTGATCACCTCTGTCAACCGGGATGATCTCCCCGACGGGGGGGCTGGGGCGTTTGCCGCAACGATTCATCGGATTCGGGAGCAGGCCCCCGGCTGCACGATCGAGGTGCTGATCCCCGACTTTAAGGGGGCTCGGCATGCCCTGGAGGCGGTTCTGGCGGCGGGGCCTGACATCCTGAACCACAACACCGAGACGGTCCGCCGGCTCTATCCCGCTGTCCGACCCGGAGGGCGCTACGACCGCGCCATGGAACTTCTGGCGCGGGCGAAGGAGATGGGCCGCGGGGTGCGGACCAAGTCTGGGCTGGTCCTCGGGCTTGGAGAGGAGCGGGACGAAATCCGGGAGACGATGGCAGATCTCGTTCGCGCCGGATGCGACATCCTCACGCTCGGTCAGTACCTGCGCCCGAGTCCCCACCACCTGCCCGTGGCCAAATTCTATCATCCAGAGGAGTTCGCCGAACTGAAGGTCCTGGGCGAGGGCCTCGGGTTTCGCCATGTCGAGTCGGGTCCTCTCGTTCGGAGTTCGTACCATGCGAGCCGTCAGGTCTGCGCAGGCGACTCGGGGAAGGGACCCCGCGAGGGCGCGGGGCCATGGGGGGGCTGACGGGGCGAGGCAGCAGGGCATCGGTGATGCGCATCCGGCCGTCGAGCGCCTGACGGAGGACCTGTCGCGGTATCACCCCTAAGGGGAGCGATTGCGGGAACAGAATGGCAGGTAGCCTGTGCGTGGCGCAGGCGGCGGGAAAGACCATATGGAGCCGACCCTGGAGATCTATCAAAAGCTCGCCGTCCCGGCTGAAACGAAGATCGTCCTCCTGGTGTTGGATGGTCTCGGTGGACTCCCCCGCGAATCGGGAGGGCCGACCGAGCTCGAGGCCGCGCGGACTCCCAACCTGGATGCCCTCGCGGGTCGGTCCGTGACCGGTCTCCTCGAGATCGTCGGACCCGGCATCACACCGGGCAGCGGGCCCGGGCACCTCGCCCTCTTCGGGTACGATCCGATTCAGCATCAGATCGGGCGGGGGGTCCTGGAGGCCCTCGGCATTGACATGGCGCTCACCGGGGATGACGTGGCCGCACGCGGCAACTTCGGCAGCGTTGATGGCGCGGGGAGAGTCACGGATCGGCGTGCGGGGCGGATCGCGACTTCCCTCTGTCGGGAG
>JBHIAD010000077.1:0-7596 GCA_046758405.1 Methylomirabilales bacterium (SeqCode) | reverse complement strand
TGGAGACGCTGGACGACCTGCTCCGCCAGCCACCGGCTGTTCAGGAGCGAGCTGTAGGTCTCACCGAGGCGGTGCAGGATGGTCACTCCCGCCGGGTCGGCGATCCCCACCTGAGGCCGCGCAGGGCTCGACACCTCGGGGCTCGCGGGGCGGATCAGAACCCTCGAAGACACCTGGTAGGTGGCCAGGGTGTAGCTGGCTGCGAACGCGAGGAAGCCGACGGCGAGTCCGGAACAGATGACGAGGAGCCTGAACCGACGAACGGCCTCAAGAAACCGACGGAAATCCATGAACGATCTGCTTACGGCCGGCGATCCGCATCTCGCGGCTGGTGCAAATTCGATGGGAGAGGTGCGGCCATTCTCGTGAGCAGGCTTCGGACCTCCTCGCCTGGAGCCAGAGGATAGAATCACTGTGCTCAGGTGTCAAGCCCGACTTCTACCGTGGCCGGGGGAAACCGTGGGGATCCGTGCGTAGACAGAAGAACAGGGTTGACTTGGAAAAGGTGCTTATGGATACTGGCTTTTGTCACGCGACCGGCCACCTCCTCAGAGTCCTCCAACTTGCCCTTCTGGAGCGCGGGGGGAGCACTGTGCCGGAACTCTGGGCGTGTTGTTCGTGTGCGGGCGCGGCGGTTTCGAGTACGATAAGCAGGAGTTCAATCAGGTGCTGGAGCGCCAGGAACGCGCCCAGCGGGAGTGTTGAAGGAGCTGCCCTTGGAAGGATTTGCGATCTGGTTGACGGGGCTCCCCTGCGCGGGGAAGAGCACCGTTGCGGCGATCGTGGCCGAGCAGCTCCGGGAGCGGGGCTGCCCGGTCGAGCTGCTGGACGCGGAGGAGGTGCGGGCTCGCCTCAGCCCCGGGCTCGGGTTCTCACGGGAGGACCGCGAGACTAACATCCAGCGTCTCGCCTATCTCAGCAAGCTTCTCACTCGGCATGGCGTAATCGCCGTCGTCGCGGCGATCTCGCCTTATCGAGCCATGCGGGACGGGGCTCGGGCCGAGCTTGGACGGTTCGTCGAGGTCTTCGTCAAGGCTCCGGTGGAGGTCTGCATCGCCCGCGACGTCAAGGGGCTTTATCGTAAGGCCCTGGCCGGTGAGATTCGCCAGTTTACCGGAGTGTCGGACCCCTATGAGGAGCCCCTGCATCCCGAGGTAGTGCTGGAGACAGACAAGGAGCCCCCCCTGGAGGCGGCCCGACGCCTGATTGCCCGCCTGGAGGAGCTGGAGCTTCTCACGACGGGCGGCGTAGGCTCGGTTTACTCGGCAGAGGAGGAGGAGGCGATCAAACGGCGGCTTGGGGCGCTAGGGTACCTCGACTGAGGCCGGGCTTTCAATGGCGCGCAGGGTGGTGCTGCTTGGGCTCGACGGGGCGACCTTTGATGTCCTAGGTCCGTGGGCGAGGGAGGGGCTGCTTCCCCATTTCGCCCGCATGATGCGCGAGGGGGTCTGGGGTGATCTCACCTCCACCGTACCCCCCACGACTCCCCCGGCCTGGGCGACCATCGTCACCGGGGTGAACCCCGGCAAGCACGGGATCTACGACTTCCGTGAGTCGCCGTCGCTCGATCCTGCACGGCCCTTGATCAGTTCCCGCTCGCTCAAGGCCCCTACGCTCTGGCACCTCCTAAACCGTCACGGCAAAAAGGTGGGGGTATTCAACGTCCCCATCACCTTCCCCCCCCAACCCGTGGATGGCTTCGTGATCTCCGGGATGATGACTCCCGGAGAGCACTCCTCGTTCGCCTTCCCCGCTTCGCTCAAGGCCGAGCTACTCCGTGCGGTCCCCGGCTACATTGTGGACGTGGACATTCCCCAGTTTGACGTCGAGCTGAAGGAAGACGCCATGGCCTTCCTGACCCTCATCGGAACAGCCTTCGAGCGACGCCGCCAGGCCATGTTCTATCTCCTCGAGCGTTGGCCTTGGGACTTCTTTATGGCGGTCTTTGTCCTTACTGACCGTGTGCAGCACCTTTTTTGGAAGTACCTCGATCCTACCTCGGCCCTTTACGCTTCGGAGCTGGGTGTCCAGGTCCGGGCTCGGGTGGTGGAGCTGTACCAGCGGCTAGACGCCATGTTCGGCGCGCTCCTGGACAGGCTGGACGGACAGACAGACCTGTTCGTAATCTCGGACCACGGCTTCGGCCCGACCAAGGCCTTCATCAATGTCAACTGCTGGCTTGAGGACCTCGGGCTGCTCCGGCTCCGGAGGATGGAGGGGCTCAAGAGAGGGCTTTTGTACCGCGCCATGGTGCTCAACGAAGCTCCCTGGGTGAAGCGGCTCGTCCCGCTTGCTGTCCAGGGGGCAATCCGCCGGCGGGTTCGCAAGACACGCTCCACCTTCAAGACGGACGTGGAGATCTCCGTGGACTGGTCTCGAACCAAGGCCTTCTTCCCTAGCATTCCAAGCCAGGGGATCTACATCTGCGCCGAGCGGGACGGCCAGGGGGCGGTGACACCAGACCGGAAGTACGAGGAGGTGCGGGAGCTGATCCGTCAGCAGCTCTACGAGCTGCGCGACCCGACCACCCGGCAGAAGGTGGTGGACCGGGTGTGGTTCCGGGAGGAAGTCTACGAGGGTCCCCTGACGCGCTATGCCCCTGATGTTTTGTTTGTCGCCCAGGACTACAGCTACCTGGGTCGGGGCCTCTTCAGGGCTACCGAATGGATCCGCTCCTCTGAAGCTGTACCGAACGGCTTCCACCGTATGAACGGCGTTTTCTTCGCCCTCGGGCCGGCGTTCAAGGCCGGCCAGCGGATCAGCGGGGCCGGTGTGACCGATATCACTCCCACCATCCTTGAGGCCATGGGAATCAGTGTCTCCGCCAAGTTTGACGGCCGGGTCCTTTCCGAGATTTGGCGCTGAGCGAGTGAAGATCACGGGGGCGTCCGTCACCGATAGCTTTCAGCGAAGGTGGTGGCCCCTGTGAGAGAGTGGCCGGTCGTGGTCGGCGCGCAGGCCGGGCTTACCGCCGCTGCCCTGGTCGGCCTCTTGGAGGCAGTGGTGGTGGCCGTCCTCAACCCCGGCCTCGAAGAGGTCTACGTACTGCCCGCGGCCATTGTTGCCTACGGCCTGCTTGGGTCACTGGTCGGCGCCCTCCTCGGTGCGGTGTCTGCAGCGGTAGGGAGGCGGGCGCTCGGCAGCGGCCGGTGGCAGCCCTCGCTGGCTTTCACGCTGCCCTTTGCGGGGGTGCTCTCGGGGCTCACCTTGGTAGTGGGGCGCTTCCGCCTGGTCCGCGACGCCTTGGGGGAGCATGCCCTGCCGCCCGTGATAGACCTGGTGCTGGCGCTCGGCCTCTTGGCTGTGGGAGCCGGCCTGGTAGGGGTCGGAGAGTGGATCCTCCGACGGGACGGGGCGGTGGCGACGTGGGGCCGGTGGAGCGCGAGCGCGACGTTCGGGCTCTTCGTGCTCATGTTCCTGATCGCCTACTCGCTCTCCGGCCCCGCATCAGGGCGACGGGCGGCGGCAGGCGCCGGGGCAGCCGACGCGCGCCCAAACCTTATCCTCATTGTCGTGGACACGCTCCGGGCTGACCGGGTCTCAGCCTACGGGTATTCCCGACGGACTCCAGCCATGGACCGGCTGGCCCAGGACGGGACTCTTTTCGTGAATGCCATCGCGCAGGCCTCGTGGACCAAGCCCTCATTCGCCTCGTTCTTCACCTCGCTCTACCCCTCCGGGCATCAGACGTATCGGAAGCTCGATGTCCTCCCGGACCGTGTGCTCACCCTGGCCGAGACGCTCGCGGCAGGCGGGTACTACACCGCCGCCTTCCTCAACAACCCGAACGTCTCTCCCGCGTTCAACTTTCAGCAGGGCTTCCTCGAGTATCATTATCTCGCCCCCAGGTACTTCTTTTATGCGACGGAGTCGATCTCGCGGTTGGCGCTTTACGGGGGACTGCGGCTGGTACGGGAGCGGTTCCTTTCGCGGTGGAAATATCCCGAGCACTACTACTGGGACGCCCGAAAGGTTACGGACCGTGCCATCAGCTGGTTCAAAGATCAGCCTCCCCAACCCTTCTTCCTCCTCCTCCACTACATGGATCCCCACGACCCCTACTTTGTCCACCCCTATAACGGCCAAGGCGTGGCCCGGGTGCATACCCCACATCCGGATCCCGCCCAGGCTGAGCGCCTCTCCGCCCTTTATGACGGCGAGGTGGCCTTTCTGGACGAACACCTGGGGCGACTTTTTGCCTTTCTGCGCCATGCCAGGCTGTACGACGGCTCCGTGATCGTGCTCACCTCTGACCACGGCGAGGAGTTCTACGAGCATGAGGGCTGGTGGCATGGGACAACCCTCTACGACGAACAGATCCGGATCCCCTTGATCATCAAGCCGTCCGGTGGGAGCGCGAACGGGCGTCGGGTGGAGGAACAGGTGCGGAGCATTGATGTCGCCCCGACACTGCTGGAGGCTGCGAGTGTCCCCGTTTCTTCAGCCATGCAGGGGCAGTCGCTACTTGGGAGTGCTCGGCCGGGGGTCGAGGCCGTGTTCGCGGAGGTCGATTTCGAGGGCAACAGTGTTCGCGCCATCCGCAGGCGCGACTGGAAACTGATCCAGGCCAACCCGGGGAACCCCCGCGGGCTCAGCCCGGTGGAGCTCTACCGGCTCGAGCGAGACCCAGGCGAGCGCCAGGACCTGGCAGCCGACGAGCCGGAGCGAGCCCGCGAGCTGGTCGAGCTGCTCAACCGACTTGCCGTAGAGGCCCGCCGAGGTCAGACAGGGCCCCTTGCCCGTCCCTGAACGCGCATTCCGCGCGTGCCACTCTCGCACCGAGCGGAGGGGCGGAGTTGCCAGGCGCATTGGTGGGTCCTATTAATCTCCCCGGTCTGCTGCGATGGTAAGGATCACCGCCTGGATGGCGGTGCCCAGGACCCGAGTGAAGGGGTCAAGCAGGGTACTGATGTGGGCGAAGAGTCGGTTGGTCCGGGAGATGTAGTCAGGGGGCACGTAGAGGATGTCCCCGCCCCGAAGGATCACGTTCTGGCGGACGTCGGCCTGCCGCAGAAGCTCCTCTACGTCCACGGTGGCGATCGCATTGGCGGTGACATCATCCGCGCGGGCGGTCCTGAGTAGGACGATTCTGGAGAGGTCCCCGTCCCGAGTGACTCCTCCTGCCAAGGCCAGGGACTCGACTGCGGAGGTGTCGTGGTCGAGCCGGTAGAGACCTGGGTTCTTGACCTCACCGAGGACGTAGGCCTTGGGCTTTGTGGCGTGGACGGTAACGTTTACGATGGGATGGACCAGGAACTCCTCCAGGTGAGCAGAGATCTGGTCTCGAAGCTGGCCTGGCGTGAGCCCTACAACGGTGACTTCCCCGATCAGGGGGATCGATACCTTCCCGTCTGGCAGCACAGGCACTGACTTCAAGTCGAACAGAGGTGAAAAGTCACTGTGTTTATAAACTGTGATCGTCAAATCGTCGCTGGGACGAATGACATAGGGACGGACCGGCACAGGAGTTGTCGAGAAGACGGCTGTCTGCTCGGAGACGAGGGGGTGCGGTGGAGGAGGGGTGGCGCATCCCATGGCAAATGGAACGAAAACCATCATGAGGAACAGAGTCCGGATTCGCCCTGCGCGCATGAACGTCAAACCCACCGCTACCCTAATTTAGGGTCAAGCATTCTGTCAAGTTGCCCTATCTAGGGAAGAAAGCCATCTCTTGACAGAAACTACTGTTACGGTAGGGTACTATCGCTGCGATCAGGTGCTGAGGAATGGGACCGTTGCTCCGTTGGGTGGTGAAGCTTGGCATTACCCTCGTTCTCTTCGTTTTCATCTTCAAGCCGTCTCTCCTCGGGCTCGAGCGCTTCTCGTTCATCCCGGTCACCCTGGGCGACCTCTGGAAGGAGATTCAAGAGATCGAAGCGGGACGGTTCTGGAGGTGGATGCTCGTGGCGTTCTGTGTGAAGGCGGTTGCCATCGGCGCGAGCATTCTCAGGTGGGATCTTCTCCTCCGAGCGCAGCGGATCCAGCTTCCCATGCGGTCTCTTGCGAGGATCTTTCTGATGGGTCGGTTCTTCGGGACCTTCCTCCCTGGGACCTTGGGACTGGACGGGTTCCGCCTGTATTACGTCGGCAAGCAAACGGGACGGTTCGTGGAGTCCACGACGGTGATCTTCTTCGACAAGCTCATCGGATTCGTGGCCCTTTCGTCCCTCGTTTTGCTGACCTTCCCCCTGGGATCACGGAACCTCCCGGGGGCCGGACCGTACGGCCCCGCCCTGCTGCTCCTCAGTCTGTTGGGGCTGGCCTGCGTCGGGATCCTCGCCCTCCTTGTCTTCCCCCACGCCTTGGTTCCGCTTCTCGCGAGGGCTTCCAGGGCATTCGGCGGGAAGTGGCAGACCACCCTCGCGAATATCACGAGGGCGGTCACGGCGTATCGGGGGCAGACTCGTGTGGTCTTTAGCGCCCTGGCGCTGGGATTCTCAAGCCACCTCTGCACGAGCCTCATGTACTTCGGGACTGTCATGGCAATGGCGACCAAGAACGTGGGCATCACCGATGTTCTCTTTGCCGCCCCCCTCATGATCTTCGGGACCGTCCTGGGTCCTTCCGTCGCGGGAGAGGGCGTGCGAGAGTTGGTCTTCGTCTACCTGTTGGGTCCGATCGCCGGACCGGCCAAAGCGTTCGTCTCTTCTCACATCGGGTTCTGGGTGGAGGAGTCCTTCGCCCTCTTCGGCGGGGCCATCTTCCTCCTGAGCGGCCAGGCACTTCCCCGGCGTGCAATCGGAGAAGAGGCTGGGCGAGTTGAATCGGCCCTGCCCTTCGTCCTTCCACGCGGAGGGTCGGAGCCAGGGAGGAACCCTCCATGAGCACACATCCCCCACGGCTCCTCATCGTCGGTCTCGACGGAGCCACCTTCGATCTCATCGAGCCATGGGTCCGGGTCGGCGAACTGCCCAACCTGGCCAGGCTGATTCGTGGGGGAAGCATTGGACGGCTCGCCTCAACAGTTCCTGCCGTGACCCTCCCGGCTTGGAGCTCCTTTCTCACAGGGAAGAACCTGGGCAAACACGGGATCTTCGACTTCAGCGTCCATCTCCCTGAGAGCTACGGTCTCCGCTTCGTGAATGCCTCGGATCGGGTTGGGCCGACTTTCTGGCGGTTGCTGAGCCAGGCGGGCCGGCGCGTATGTTCCCTCTGGGTTCCCGCCACCTATCCCCCGGAGCTTGTGAACGGGATCGTGGTGAGCGGGTTCGACTCCCCCGTGGCCAGGACGATGGACGCCTCGTTCGTTTACCCCGCCGAGCTGTTCGGCGAGCTAAGAAACGCCGTGGGAGCCCTGCGTCTCGGGGTGCTCCAACAGTTCCGGATCGGCCCGGGGTGGCATGAGAGGGCGCTCGCCAAACTGCTAGACGGGATGGAGACTAAGGCTCGCTTGGCCGAACATCTCCTCACTCGAGGACCCTGGGACTGTTTCATGGTGGTCTTCGGGGAGTCCGACACCGTGGCCCACCACTTCTGGATGTTCCACGATCCTGACTCGCCACGACGCATACCTGGGGAGAGCGGTGTGCTCCGGGATGCCATCCGCTTGGTCTACAGAAGGCTCGACGCCATTGTGGGACGACTACTCGCCCTCGT
>JBHIAD010000076.1:0-7629 GCA_046758405.1 Methylomirabilales bacterium (SeqCode) | reverse complement strand
GGCATCCACGATGTCCCGATCCCGAAGGAGCTTCAGGTTCACAATCTCGAGGATGGCGGGGTCGCCATTCAGTACCACTGCGACACCCCCTGTCCGGAGCTGGTCGAGCGGCTCAAGGGGATTTCCCAGCGCTACGCCGGGAAGCCGCTCTTGGTCGCTCCGTACCCCGACATGGAGCATCGGATCGCCCTGACCGCCTGGACCCGGCTCGACACCTTCGACGAGTTTGACGAGGCGCGCATCGAGGCCTTCATTCAGGCGTACATGGGCATCGACCATCACGGGAGGTAATAGTCCGGCGGTGAGGAGCTCCGGGTCTCCTCCGTCCGGGTCCCCCTGGCCCGCTTGCAGAGCCGTGCCATTCACGGTAAGGGTCAGATGGGCGGCCGGGGTGTGCCTCGGCCTTCACCAGGAGATCAAGGAGGGGAAGAGCATGAAAGCAATCCGCGTCCGTGCGTATGGCGGCCCAGAGGCGATGCAGCTCGAGGAGCTCCCGACTCCCGCGCCGGGGTCCGGTCAGGCCCTGGTTCGAATCGAGGCGGGTGGGGTGAACTACATCGACGTCTATCAGCGAACGGGGCTGTACAAGGGCACACTGCCGGTGGCCCTTGGCCTTGAGGCGGCCGGGGTCGTGGTCGCGATCGGGCCGGACGTGTCGGAGGTCCGGGTCGGTGATCGCGTGGCCTACACAGGGGTCCCTGGGGCCTACGCCGACCACGCCCTGGTTCCTGCTGCCCGCCTGGTCGTCCTCCCGGCACAGGTCGACACGCGTGCAGGCGCCGCCCTGATGCTGCAGGGAATGACCGCCCATTACCTCGTCCACACCACCTACCCGCTGAAGCGGGGGGAGGCCTGCCTCGTCCATGCGGCGGCTGGCGGCGTCGGGCTCCTCCTCTGTCAAATGGCCAGGCGCGTGGGGGCCCGGGTCTTGGGGACGGTCTCCACGAAGGAGAAGGCGCGGCTCGCCAAGGAGGCAGGGGCGGATGAGGTGATCCTGTATTCCGAGCAGGACTTCGAGGCCGAGGTCAAACGGCTCACCGGCGGAAAGGGCGTCCAGGTGGTCTACGACTCGGTCGGGCGGAGTACCTTTGACCAGAGTTTGAATTGCCTGGCTCCGCGCGGGTTGATGGTCTCCTTCGGGCAGTCGAGCGGTCCCGTCCCACCCCTCGACATCGGCCTCCTGAACACAAAGGGGTCGCTCTTCCTCACCCGGCCGACCCTCTTCCACCATATCGCGACCCGCGAGGAGCTGCTCCGCCGCGCCCAGGATGTCCTCGGGTGGGTTGCCTCAGGTGAGCTTACCCTTCGGATCGATCGGACGCTGCCCCTGGCCCGGGCTGCCGATGCCCACCGCGCCCTGGAGGGGCGTCAGACCACCGGCAAGGTCCTCCTGCTGCCGTAGCCGCATCTCGCTGGGACTGGCGGTCGGGGAGACGGATTGAATATTGAGGCGAGGGAGACAAAGATGAGCGGAGCGGACCGGCATGAAGTGGTCGAGACATCCTTGATGAACTCGGTGGTCATGGAAACGAGTCTCCCGGGGTTGCCCCCGCCCCACCGCGGGAAGGTCCGAGACATCTACGCCCTGGACGAGACGCTGCTCATCGTGGCCACCGATCGCCTGTCGGCCTTTGACGTCGTCCTCCCCACCGGGATCCCGGGCAAAGGGAGGATCCTGACCGAGCTCTCGCAGTTCTGGTTTGAGAGGACCGCCGACATCGTCCCGAACCACCTCCTCTCGGTTCAGGTGGATGACTTTCCGCCGGCCTGTCGCCCGCACCACACCCTGCTCGTCGGCCGGAGCATGCTTGTCCGGAGGGCCCGCCCCTTGCCGGTGGAGTGCATCGTCCGCGGCTACCTAGCGGGGAGTGGATGGAAGGAGTACCAGGCGACGGCGAGCGTGTGCGGCATCCCGCTGCCGAAAGGGCTCCTCGAATCAGCCAGGCTGCCGGAGCCGATCTTTACCCCGTCCACGAAAGCCGAGCGGGGCGAGCACGATCAGAATATTTCCTTTGGGGAGTGCGAGAGACTGCTGGGATTTGATCGTGCGCGACGGGTTCGCGAGGTGAGTCTCGCGCTCTACCGCCGGGCCACCGATATCGCGGAGCCCCGGGGGATTATTGTGGCGGATACGAAGTTCGAGTTTGGCCTCGATCCCGCCGGAGAGCTCCTGCTGATCGACGAGATCTTCACCCCCGATTCCTCCCGCTTTTGGCCCCAAGCGGGCTACGCCCCCGGCCGCACCATCGAGAGCTTCGATAAGCAGTATGTCCGGGACTACCTCGAGCGGGTCGGATGGGACAAGCGCCCGCCCGCCCCGGCCCTACCCCCGGAGGTCGTCCGGCAGACCCGCGAGCGCTATCTGGAAGCCCTGAGGTGCCTCACGCGGTCATGAGGCCCCCGCCACCGCTCGATTCTGGCCCTTCGCGGGGGGTCTGGGTCCTCCCGCGCTGACCGATTGACCTTGCACGGGTCTCGGGCTCTCGTTATCATCAAAAAATACGAATGGCGGTGATTCCCAGGCCTGTAGGTTTCGTCATAGAGGAGGCGGATCGGTAGCATGGCGCAGGGTGGGAGCACCGAGATCGGCCTTCGGGTTCGGGGGATCAGCAAGGCCTTCCGGGGCACCTGGGCCCTGCGGGAGGTGGACCTGGACCTGGGCCCGGGGGAGACGCTGGTCCTCTTCGGCCCGAACGGATCGGGGAAGACGACCTTGCTCAAGGTCCTGGCGACCCTGTTACGCCCCACCCGAGGGACCGGGACCTTCGGCAGCGATGATTTGATCCGAGACCGTGACCGGATTCGCCGGTATATCGGTCTCCTCTCTCACGGGAGCAGTCTCTACGAAGACCTGACCCCTCGCGAGAATTTAGCCTTTGCCATGGCCATTCGTGGGAACCGACCGGCCGAGGGGGCTGTTGCGGCCGCCCTGGCGCGGGTGGGGGTCGAGGTGGTGGCGGACGACCGGGTCCGGATCCTGTCGAGCGGGATGAAGCGGCGGGTGACCCTGGCACGGCTCCTGGTGGGTGAGGCCTGTCTGTGGCTCCTGGATGAGCCCTACACCAACCTCGACGCCGAGGCGATCAAGCTCCTTGAGGCGATGCTGCAGGAGCACCGGGGGCAAGGGGGGATGACCGTGATGGCGACCCACAACTTCCTGGAGGGCTTTCGGGTGGCGACCCGGCTGGCCATCCTGGGGCGAGGTCGGCTCATGGTGGATGAGCCGCGGGCCGCGACGACGCTCCAGGCCTTTCAGGAGATCTACGCCTTGCGGGCCGAGGGGGAGGGCCAATGAGCCTGCTCCTGCTCGCCGGGCAGGTCCTTCGCAAGGACCTTCGCATCGAGGCGCGGAGCCGCGAGGGGGTGAACACCATCCTCTTTTTCAGCGCGCTCGTCGTCTTCCTCCTCAGGTTTGCCCTGGGCCCCACCGAGGCCCAGGTCCGGCAGGGCGCGCCAGGACTGTTGTGGTTCGCCTTCATCCTCACCGGGCTCTGGGGGATGACTCGCACCTTCCAGGTAGAGCAGGAGAATGACTGTCTGGAGTCCCTCCGGCTCTGCCCCGGGGACCTGGGTGGGCTCTACCTCGGCAAGGTCTTGGTGGGGTGCTGTCTGATGGGGGTGGCGGAGCTCATGATCCTCACCATGTTCGGGCTCTTCTTTCACCTGGATCTGTGGCCGGCCGTCACCCGGCTGATCCCGGTCCTCGGCCTGGGGACGCTGGGCTTTGTGGCGATCGGGACCCTCTTCGCGGCGATCACCGCCCATTTGAAGGCTCGCGAGGTCCTGCTGCCCTTGCTCCTCTTCCCCCTTGTGCTCCCCGTCCTCCTCGCCGCGAGTCGGCTTACGGAGCTTGCCCTGGCGGGAGAGGCCCTTGGGGCCGAAGCCCATTGGCTCCGGCTCCTCGTGGTCTTCGACCTCGTCTTTGTCGTGCTCGGCTATCTCACCTTCCCCTTCGTGATGGAGGACTGACGATCGTGGATCGCCTGTCCGTAGCACTCGGTCTGGGCGCGGGGACCCTCCTCCTCGTGGGTCTCTGGATGGGGCTGGTGCAGGCCCCGCCGGACGCAGTGCAGGGGGAGGTCCAGCGGATCATGTACGTGCATGTGCCGAGCATCCTGACGGCCTATCTGGCCTTTACCGTCGTGCTGGTTGCCAGCATCGGGTACCTGCTGTGGGGGACCCGCGGGTGGGATCGCCTCGCCCACGCCTCGGCCGAGGTCGGCGTCATCTTCACCGGCATCACCCTGGTCACGGGGGCGATTTGGGGCAAGCCGATCTGGGGGGTGTGGTGGACGTGGGACGCGCGTCTCACCGGGACGGCGGTACTCTTCCTGATCTACGTCGGCTACCTCATGCTCCGTTCCGTGGTGGAGGACCGGGACCGGGCGGGGCGCTACGCGGCAGTCGTGGGCATCCTGGGGTTTTTTGATTTGATTTTCACTCATATGGCCGTGGAGTGGTTCCGGACGCTGCACCAGCCCTCGTCCCTTCAGCGCGGGGCGGTTGACCCGACACTCAAGCTCCCCCTGATCATGAACCTGGTGGCCTTCGTGACGCTTTACGCCTACCTTGCGGTCCGGCGCCTGCGGCTGGCAGCACTGGACGAAGCCGTCGAGGCCGAGAGCCTCGGAGGATAGAAAGAGATGGGACCCTGGGGGTACATCGGATTGGCCTATGCCCTGACCGCCATCATCCTCGCGGGGTATTGGTGGGGTCTCGGGATGCGGATCCGCAAGCGGCAGGCACGCCTCGGCCGCGGGACATCGGGGCGGGGTGAGGCGCTGGGATGAGCAGCCGGAATCGACGGGTGCTGATGGGGGGAGTCATCATCCTTGCGGCCCTTGCCTATCTGATCTGGAGCGGGACCCAGGAGGCCCTGATCTACTTCTACACGCCGAGCGAGCTGCAGGCGAAGGAGCACGAGGGAGCGGGGAGGCGGATCCGCCTCGGTGGCCTGGTGGTGGACGGGTCCCTCACCCACACCCCCAAGACACTCCGCTATGAGTTTCAGCTCACCGATGGGAGCGCTGTGGTCCCGGTTCGGTTCAAGGGGGTCCCGCCGGATCTGTTCAAGGAGGGGACGGGAGCCATCGTGGAGGGTCAGATAGGGGCGGACGGCGTCTTCATCGCGGACCTGATTATGGCCAAGCATAATGAAGAGTACCGTCCGCCGGCGAAGGATCGGCCCTCGCCGAAGGAGCTCTACCGGTCCCTGATCCACGAGGGGGAGTCGTCGCGGTGACGGCGCAGATCGGCAACGCGGCCCTCACGGGGGCCTTCCTCGTGGCACTCTACGGGATCGCAGCGGCGATCTTCGGTGCGCGGCGGAATCACGGTCCCCTGTTGGCGAGCGCCCGCAATACGGTCTGGGTCCACTTCATCTTGGTGACCGTGGCAGCGATCGCCCTGGAGGTGGCCCTCCTCACCAGCGACTTCAGCCTCCGTTACGTCGCCTTCAACTCGAGTCAGAACTACGCCGCCTGGTATAAGTTTGCCGGGCTGTGGGGAGCCCTGGAAGGGTCGATCTTGCTCTGGGCGTGGCTGCAGGCGCTCCTCGCCGTCCTGGTGGTCCACCGCTACCGCGGCGAGCACCGCGAGTTCATGCCCTACGTCAGCGCGGTGCTCCTGGGCATCTCGGCCTGTTTTCTCCTGGTCATGCTCGTCCCAGCGAATCCCTTCGAGCGGATCGATCCGGTCCCGACCGAGGGGCGAGGCCTGAATCCCCTGCTCGAGGACACCAGCATGCTCGTCCATCCCCTGCTGCTCTATTCGGGCTACGTCGGCTTCACGGTCCCCTATGCCTTCGCGATGGCCGCCCTGATCACCGGGCGCCTGGAGGAGTCCTGGCTCTTCATTACCCGGCGGTGGGCGATCCTCGCCTGGCTCTTCCTCACCTGCGGGATCATCTACGGGGGCTGGTGGTCCTACCACGTCCTCGGGTGGGGAGGCTACTGGGCCTGGGATCCCGTCGAGAACGCCTCCTTCATGCCCTGGCTGATGGGAACCGCCTACATCCATTCGGTGATGATCCAAGAGAAGCGGCGGATGCTCAAGGTGTGGAACCTGGTCCTCATCACCCTCACCTTCACCCTGGTCATCTTCGGGACCTTTCTCACCCGGAGCGGCATCCTGAACTCGGTCCACGCCTTCGCCGAGGGGGCGGTCGGCTACTACTTCCTGGGCTACCTGAGCATCGTGCTCTTGCTGGGGTTGGGCTTGATCGCCTACCGGGCCGACCAGCTCCGGACCCAAGGGGGGGTCGAATCGTTTCTCTCCCGGGAAGGGGCCTTCCTGTTCAATAATCTCCTCTTTGTCGCCTTCTGCTTCACCGTTTTCCTCGGGACGATCTTTCCCCTCCTGACCGAGGCCATCCGGGGAGTCAAGGTGAGCGTGGGGGAGCCCTATTTCAATTACGTGACCGGTCCGATCGCCCTGGGCCTGCTGCTGCTGATGGCGGTGGGACCCATCATCCCGTGGCGCGGAGGCTCGTGGGAGGGGCTCAAGCGCAATATCCTCCTGCCCGGGGCGACCGCCCTCGCCCTGGCCGGGGCCCTCATCGTCGGTGGAGTTCGCTCGGTATGGCTCACGCTGGCCTGGGGGTTTGCCTGCTTCGTGATGGCGATGGTGGTGCAGGAGTTCTGGCGCGGGGTCCGGGCGCGGCGCCGGAGTGGGGAGGGGGTGGGAACGGCCCTTGTGGCGCTCTTCCAACGAAACCGGCGCCGGTATGGCGGCTTTGTCGTGCATCTCGGCGTGGCGCTCATCGCCATCGGGATCGCTGGGTCTTCAACCTACCGCGTGGAGGCGGAGCGGTTGCTCAGGCCCGGCGAGAGCATGCCCATCAGCCGGTACCAGGTCCGGTTCGACGGGCTGAGCGGGAGCGAGGGGCCGACCCATGTCAAGATCCAGGGGGCCTTCACCATCACCAACGCGGGGCGGGAGATCGGGCGGATGCATCCGGGGCTCCGGTTCTATCCCACCCAGCAGAGCCCCATCGCCGAGGTGGATTACTGGATCGGGCTCCGGGAGGACCTGTACCTGATCCTGTCGAGCTTTGACCGGGAGGGCGAGTGGGCGACGGTGAAGGCCCTGGTGAACCCCATGGTTACCTGGATCTGGATCGGGGGGGCGGTGATGGCCCTGGGGACCTGCATCGCCCTGATCCGGGGCCGGAACGGCCCGGCAGAGGGCCGGCCGTGAGTTGGCGCAAGCTCATCGTGCCCCTGTCCGCCGTCCCGGTGCTTCTCCTCCTAGCCTATGGGTTTACGCTGGATCCCCGCGCCGTCCCTTCCCCTCTCGTCGGAAAGGCGGCCCCCGATTTTGCAATCGAGACCTTCGAAGGAAAGCGGCTTGCCCTCGTGGAGCTCAAGGGGCGAGTCGTCGTGGTGAACTTCTGGGCCTCGTGGTGCTACCCAGCCTGCTACGACGAGGCGCCGGTCTTCGAGGCCGGGTGGCGCGCCTACCGGGATCAGGGCGTCACGGTCGTCGGGATCAACATCCAGGATACCGAGGCCAAGGCCCGAGCCTTCATCGAGCAGTTTCGGCTCACCTTCCCCAACGGACCGGACCCCCAGGGGAAGATCTCGATCGATTACGGGGTCTACGGGGTTCCGGAAACCTTCTTTATCGACC
>JBHIAD010000075.1:0-7666 GCA_046758405.1 Methylomirabilales bacterium (SeqCode) | reverse complement strand
CGTCGCGACCTGCACGACGAATAGGTAGAAGACCGTGCCGCCCAAGCAGAACCACCACTTCTTCAGGTGGTACGGCACCGGCTCCGCGCCTGCGTGCCTCAGGAGCTCCCAGTCAAACGGGAACATCTGCCCCAGATGTCTGCGGACGTCCATTCCATGCCTGCCGGGTGTCGCAGGTGTCATGTCCGTCCCCGCTTGATGTCCTTTACCTCGATGTAGAGCACCCCGGTGGATTTGTTCACCTCCAGGGGTACGGAAGAGAGCTTCTGACCAGCGGCCGCCGGCGGGCCGGCTGTCGCCACGCCCTCGGCGTTGAATACCCCCCCATGACAGGGACAGAAGAACCGGTGCTTGTCAGACTCCCAGTGCACGCGACATCCCAGGTGGGGGCAGACTGAGCTGAACGCTTGGAGCCCCGTCGCACTCCGCTTCACCAGGATCTGGTTGCCCTGGAGATCATAGACGCTCTGCACGCTGCCGACCTGATACTGGTCTATGCGGCCTGCAAAGAGGCGCCGGGTTCGGGGCTTCAGACGCTGCGGGAGGAGGAACAGCAGCCCCTCCACGGTCAACATACCGTAGCTCAGGACCAGGCCCACCCCCATCAGGATGACCGCCAGCCAGTCACGCCGCGTCTTTGGAGCTGGCTGAGTCATCGGGACCCATGCTGACTGATTCATCGGAGACCACTCTGGTGTCGTGGTGCAACCGGGAAGGGACTCCCCGTTCCTATGCCTCTGCTCAGAAGGGCCCAAGTATCTCTGCTACTTGCCGTCGTGTCAAGCGGCGAGCGTTCGGTCCCCTCCTGGGCGTGGGCTTCGAGGGTGGGCCCAACTTCACTAATGGACGGAGAGAGTGGTGGTTTGCTCCCCTCGGGTCGTCCAAAGAAACGGTTTGGCCGTGGACGGATCCCCGAATGGCCACGGCGCTGGCGCGTGGGACTGGATGATGAGGGAACCCTATCGAGGAGGAGGGAGAGGAAGCCTTTGGCGTGTGCTGCGGGCCGTGGTAGCATCACCACGGGAGGCAGGCCCGATGGCGGCACGGACCACGCAGCATGACGGACTCTTGATGCAGCGGATCCCAGCGCTCTTTGACTACCTTGTGGAGAAGGAGAGGCTCAGTCCCACCTTTACAGTCTTCGCCCTGCTCCGGCTCCTGGTGATTCTGGGGGCGACGGCCTACCTGGTCTTCGCCCCCCTCTCAGCCATTGCCTCTCGGTCCCTCCTTGTCGTTCTCACCCTTTTTACCGCGTACAGTGCCGGACTGTATGTCCTGCTGTGGCGAGGGCGCCTGTGCACCCGTCACCTCGACCTCTGGGTGCTGGCGATCGACCTCGCCTTCTGTACTGCCTTTGTGCGGGTGACCGGTGGGGTCGCCTCAGATGTCCGCCACGCCTTCTACCTGATTAGCGCGCTCCAGGCTTACTATTATGGGATGAGCCGCGGACTCGCCGTCGCGGCGGTCTCAAGCCTCCTCTACCTCGCGAGTGATCTACCGGCCCTTCCGGCGATCCACTGGACAAGCGGCGCTGTCCAACTGACGTTTCTCTTCCTCCTAGCGGCCTCCCTCGGACTCATGTCAGACCGCGAGCGGAGTCGCCGCGAGGTCATGGAACAACTCAACCGCCGCCTCGAGCAGGAGCGGGAGCGGATCCAGCGAATCGTGGGGAGCATCCAGGACGGCATCATTGTCCTGGACCGCGAGGGGACAATCACCGACTGGAACTGGGCTATGAGGCAGCGTTATGGGGTGTCGGCCGCGGAGGTCGTCGGGAAGGGGATTTTTGAGGTGTTTCCACGGCTCCGGGAGGGAGGCCTGGAAGAACAGCTGGCGGCGATCTGGGCGGGCCGGGTCCCAGACTTCACGCTGCGTGACCTCACGCATGAGACGCGCGATCGGGGTAAGGTGGTGCTGACGCTGAAAGGCAGTGCGCTGCATGGGTCTCGGGGGGAGATCAGCGGGGCCGTCCTGGTCGTCGAAGATACCACCGAAAGCGTCCGCATGCGGCAGGCAGTCCAACAAGCGGAGAAGCTGGCGACCATTGGGACGCTGTCCGCCGGGATTGCCCACGAGATTAACAACCCGATCGGGGTTATCAGTTCGCGCATCGAGCTGATGCTGCTTGAGACCGAGGGGGCCCGACTGCCTGGCCGCGTGCGGGAGGATCTCCGGGTCATCGCCAAACATGCCGATCGGGTGGCCAAGATCACGCGAGGGCTCCTCTCCTTTGCCAGACAGCAGCCCTGGCAGGTCGGGTGGGTCGATGTCAACAAGCTGGTGGATGAGTGCCTGCTGCTTATGGAGAAGCAGCTGATCAAGGAGAAGATCAAGGTCGAAAAGCGTCTGGCGGCCGGACTCCGCCCCATCTCGGGAAGCGCCAATCATCTGGAGCAGGTTGTGGTCAACCTACTCAGCAACGCCCGCGAGGCGATGCCTGAGGGAGGCACCCTCACGGTTAAGACTGCCTCCGAGAACGGGGGTGTGGTGATCTGCGTGGGGGACAGCGGCCCCGGAATTCCCGCGGAGTACTTGTCGAAGGTCTTCGACCCCTTCTTCACGACCAAGGTGACCGGGACGGGACTCGGCCTCTCGATTAGCTTCGGGGTCGTGGAACAGCACGGGGGACATTTGACGGTGGAGACCGAGGAGGGGCGGGGGACGACCTTCACGGTCTGGCTACCGGTCGATGTTGCGCGTACCGAGGAGGGATCGTGAGTCGCGAAGGGCGCATCGTCGTGATCGACGACGAGCCGGATATGCTGGAAAGCTGCGCACGGATCCTCCGTCGTCTCGGTCATGACGTTCGGACAGCAGCAACCGGTCCGGAGGGCCTCGACCTTGTAAAAGCCGATCCACCGGCGGTTGTCCTGACTGACCTCCGGATGAGCGAGATGGATGGGTTGCAGGTCCTGCAGGAGGTCAAGCGGATCGACCCGGAGATCGTTGTTCTCGTGTTTACCGCCTTCGCCACCATTGAGAATGCGGTCGAGGCGGTGAAGGCCGGCGCCTTCGACTACATCCCGAAGCCCTTTACCGTCGAGCAGCTCGAGGTGGCCGTTGGCCGAGCCTTCGAGCAACGGAGCCTCCGGGAGGAGAACCGCCGGCTCCGCGATCAACTGGCCGACACCTACAAGTTCGAGAACATCGTTGGTCGAAGCCTGCCCATGCTCGAGGTCTACGAGCTGATCAAGAAGGTGGCCAGAAGCGACGCGAACATCCTTATTGTGGGCGAGAGCGGGACCGGCAAGGAACTGGTCGCGCGCAGCCTGCACGTCAATAGCTGGCGGTCGGTCTACCCCTTTGTGCCCGTCGACTGTGCCTCGTTACCCGAACACCTCCTCGAGAGTGAGTTGTTCGGACACGAGAAAGGTGCCTTTACTGGCGCCTATGCGGCTCGGGCAGGCCTCTTCGAGGTGGGAAACCGGGGAACGGTATTCCTCGATGAAGTAGGGGAGTTGCCCCTCAATCTCCAGGTCAAGCTCCTACGGGTCCTCCAGGAGCGCCAGGTCCGGCGCGTCGGCGGCAACCGGCTCGTTGATGTGGATGTTCGAGTCATCTCGGCCTCCAACCGCGATCTGAAGGCCCTCATGGCGGATGGGCACTTCCGCGAGGACCTTTTCTATCGGTTGCACGTCATCGGCATTGAGCTTCCGCCGCTCCGGGAACGATCCGGCGACATCCCTCTGCTCGCGCAGCACTTCCTCAAACACTATGTCAAACGTGAGCAGCGTCGGATGAAAGGGATCACCGACGAGGCCATGGGCCTGCTGGAGCGGTACCATTGGCCCGGAAACGTCCGGGAGCTTCAGAACGTCATTGAGCGCGCCGTGGTCTTGATCGAGGGCGAGTACGTTACGGCCCGCGAGCTTCCGGAGCATCTGCGCGAGAAGGCCGAGGGGGGCGAGGACATTTCGGTGTCGGAGCTCAGCCTCAAGGCCGCCAAGCAGCGGGCGGTCCAATCCTTTGAGCGCGCATACCTTACCAGAGTGCTCGGGATCCACGGGGGCAATATCTCGAAGGCGGCCCGGGCCGCCGGGGTGGACCGGAAGACCATCCACCGCCTGCTCCGAAAGCATAAACTCTCGGCGCGTTCCTCCTGAATTCCTGGTGCCCCGTAGTCAATGCTCCACCGAGGTGAGTCTGTTCCACGTGGAATCGAGGCTGCCTTTCAAGATCAAATTATGTGACCGGCTCCTGCACAACCGGTTCGCCCAGGTGCTCACGCTGGTGCTGCTCTGGCTGACCTTCTTCAGTCTGTCACTGACCGGGGGGCTCCACTCCGCCCTGGTCCGGTTTAGCCTCGGCTAGGCCCGGCTGCAACGGAGAGTGGCAATCGCAACGCGCGTGTGGGTACTCTGATTATCCTTTGTTCACTATCCGGACCGGAAGGTCTCCAAAAACGGGCTTTGCCGTGGGTTGGGTGGGACAACGTCAGCGGAGAGGAGGCGGATGATGAAGCAGGTCACATCGGTGATCCTGGTCCTGGTGTTTGTGGCCGCCGTGCGCAGCACGGTGTTGGCCCATCAAGACGGGGCGGGCCATGGCCGAATGGGGCCAGGCATAAAGCAGGGGATGGGTCACGGCCAGCGAATGGGGCAGACAAGGGACATGGGCCCAGAGATGATGGGGTTCATGGGATCGATGATGGGCTCGATGAAAAATCTGATGGGCTCCCCCGAAATCATGGGGGCCATGATGCTGATGCACGGTGAGATAATACGCATCATGGGAGAGCTGATGACGAAGTATGGGTCCGCGATGGGGCCTGAGGCCTCGGCAGAGCTTCGCCAGCAGATGCACCGCGAGGTGCTGGAGAAGATGGGTGAGGCGATGGAGCGGGTCGGGAAGCGGCTCCGGGACCAGGCAAAAAGTCAGCAATGAGGTGCGAGACAGTTCCCACACCGCTTGCCCCTTTGGCGTCGTGAGGGCGTGAAGGGGGAAGGGAGGTGACAAAGTGTCACGAAGGTGGTTGGGCGGGATCGGGGGAATTGCTCTCCTGGTCCTTGCCCTCGGTGGAGCCGCGCGAGCGGCTGAAGAGAAGGGCCGGAAGAACCTCTGGATTCCGGAACGGCTCGAGGAGAAGCTGAAGGTCAAGGTGGCCTTCAACCGGGAGGACATCTTCTTCCGCTTCCAGTTCGCATCGGTCGAGGGGATCTATCACGACTACCTCCACTACGAACGCGGGAAATGGATCAAGACGAAGGGGTCCGCGCCGGGGATCCACCCGGACCGACTGTATGAGGATCGGGTGAGCTTCCTGCTCGATGACGGGAGCGTCCGCCACTTTGCGACCCAGGGCGGCTACGTGACGATCCATGAGGAGATGCGCTTTCTTTCAAGCCAGGCCCCGAAGGAGGAGGTGCGAAAGATCCTGAAGAAGAAGGATGTCCGGAAGTACATCCCCGAGACCCGCACGGACGAGAATTGGCGCAACCTCCGAAGGGGGGAGGATCTCGAGGAACTTCGGCAGAGCGGAGTCTTCCTCGACCTGTGGCAGTGGCGCGCCCATCGCAGCAACCCCGTCGGGTTCGCCGATGACCAGTGGGTGTTTCAGTACCGGAACTCAGACGAAGGCAAGGGGCCTTACACCACCAATTGGGACGCCGAGAAAAAACAACCCAAGTGGATGTATAACCCGGCGAAGGTGGGCTTTTACGCCTTGAACTGGGAAGATGTCAAGAACCGCCGGCTCTCCCAGCAGGACATCTACTACCTGTCAGAGGAGATCGCCCTCCCCTTCGACCCGAATCACCCGTGGCAGGAGGGGGACACGATTCCGCGACGCTTCCTTCGGAAGCCCCAGGGGAGCCGGGGGGACATCCGCGCGGTCGGCAGGTGGGAGAACGGCATTTGGGACGTCACGATGTGGCGCAGGCTCGACACCGAACACCCCCTGGATGACAAGGTCCTGAGACCGAAGCGGATCTACCACATCGCCTTTGGCATCCACACGATCTATACGGGAAGCCGCTGGCACCACATCTCCTTCCCCTATACCCTGGGGCTCGACACCGAGGCGGAAATCGTGGCACGGCGCTTTGAGGGGAAGACGCCGCCGTGGGATGCAATCCCCTGGCAGACGATTCCCCTCTTCTATCCGGGCCAGACGACCTGGACCTTCCTGACGAGCGATGCCCACGCGGGGAAACTGGGGATCGCGGAAGGTCGGGCCTGTGCCTCGTGCCACCGGGTGTCCGAGATGGGGAAGTACGCGGTTGAGCATGAGCTGAGGGACCAGATCCGCCGCCGCTGGTACCTTACCCTGGTGGGGGGTACGGTCTTCATTCTGGGGATCGCGGTGGCCGGTGCGGGAGTTGGCCGGCGCAGGCAGTAAGGGAGGATGACGATGGCAGCTCAGCAGGCATTTCACGCGATCACGGTCGGTCTGACCACAGGGATGTTGGCGCTGGCCCTCTTTGCCGTCCTCGTCAAGCTCTACGCGGACGCCCGTCTGCAGCGGAACGAGCGGCTGAGCACCTATGCCGACGGGGCGGCAATCTTCGGGGCGAGCGTGGGCTTGGTCTTCTTGCTGGGAGCGCTGATTACCGGGTTCGCTCAGTGGCCCGTGGAGGCGTACCTCAACAGCCCGATCGTCAAGAACAAGATCTTTACGGCTTTTGTGGCGCTGGTGTTCTGGGTCGGGTTCCTGCTCCTCCGCTGGCAGGCCGGCGAGGGGCTATGGCGGGATCGGCGCCTCGTTGCTCTCTATACCTTCCTAGCGCTCGGCGGCTTCGCCTATATCGTCTTCACCAACTCGATCGGCGGACACATCGCCGGCAAGCCGAGCGGCTTCGAGCGTCTCGTAATGGCGCTGGGGGTAGAGACCCGCAGGACCTTTACCCTCCCCCTCTGGGCCAGTGTGTCTCTGATGGTTGTGGGCGCAGCCGGGCTGCTATACGGCGTCGCCCGGCGCCGCTAGAAGAGAGAGGGAGCGTCGCTGGGGCCCTTGCTGAGCCTCTCTCGGGGCCGCAGCGATGAGGGATAGAAGGGGCGGGCAAATTCGCATTTTCCCAGAGATGCGAGGGAGGTAAGCGCTGCAAGCCGTTGACGCGCGGGAGATCCTCGAGCCGATGGGTAAGTCCCGCAATGACCGGAGGGGCCGGGCCATCTGAGGAGGCTTGCCATGCAGGTTAAAGACTGGATGCAGCAGAGACCGGTAACTGTTTCCCCCCGGGAGACCCTCCGAACCGCCTGGCGGGTCATTCGGGAGCGCCGGATCCGACACCTACCGGTCGTGGAACGGGGTCGGTTGGTAGGGATCGTCACCGACCGCGATATCAGGCAAGCGCTCCCCTCCCGGGCGGTAGGCCTTGAGTTACACGAGATCCCTCACTTGACCGAAAAGGTCCGCATCTGGGAGGTCATGACCCGGGTGGTGGTGACCGTGAGTCCTGAGGCGCTCATTGAGGAGGTCGCCCGCCTCCTCTTGGAATACCGGATCGGGGGCCTCCCGGTGGTGAAGGGGGAGAGGCTTGTCGGCATCATTACAAAGGCTGACCTGCTACGGGCCCTCCTGGATCGAAGGAAGGGGAGCAGTCCGCGCCCAGTCTCCCGGAAGAGGCCCCGGACCATCCCACGGAAATCAACAACGCGGTAAGAGTTTCCCTCAGGGGCTTCCAGGCCTCCGAGCTTCGGCACTCTCCGCCGCCTTCGATCCGGAGAT
>JBHIAD010000074.1:0-7672 GCA_046758405.1 Methylomirabilales bacterium (SeqCode) | reverse complement strand
TTCAGCGTCGTCAACGACAACAGGGCCAAGATGAAGGCGACGATCCAGAAACGCACAATGATCTTCGGCTCCGCCATGCCGTGGAGCTCGTAGTGATGATGCAAGGGGGCCATCCGGAACACCCGGTGCCCGGTGGTCTTGTAGGAGAAGACCTGCAGGATGACCGAGACCGCCTCGACTACGAAGACCCCACCGATGAGCACCAGCAGCAGCTCGTTCTTGCTGAGAAGGGCAAGGAGTGCTAATCCCCCCCCAAGGGCGAGAGACCCGGTGTCCCCCATGAAGATCTGCGCGGGATACGCGTTGAACCACAGGAATCCGAGACAGGCGCCCACCATAGCCCCCCCGAAGACGGTCACCTCGCTCGATTCGTACACGTAGATCACCTGGAGGTAGCGGGCGATGGCGGCGTGCCCCGCCAGATAGGCGAGGACGGTGTAGGCCCCCGCGGCCATAATCATCGGGCCCGCCGCCAGTCCATCCAGGCCATCGGTCAGGTTGACCGCATTCGAGGCCCCCACGATCACCAGGGCGACGAACGGGATGTAGAGCCAACCCAGGTCGGGAAGCCACCATTTCACGAACGGGATCGCCACCCGGGTGGTGAACTCATCCACCGGAAACCAGTACAGGTAGACCCCGAGCGCCAACCCGAGGGCACCCTGCCAGGCAAATTTGTCGACGACCCGCAGGCCCCGGCTACTCTTCCGGGTGATCTTGAGGTAATCGTCCACGAAGCCGACCGTTCCCAACCAGAAGGTCACGATGAGGGCAAGCCAGACAAATCGGTAGGTGAGGTTCGCCCACAACAGGGTGGCGCTCCCGATCGCCACCAGGATCAGGATCCCTCCCATCGTCGGGGTCCCCGCCTTCTGTTGGTGCGGACCGGGCCCGTCTTCTCGAATCTGCTGTCCCATGTGCAGCTTCTCCAGCCGCTGGATGATCCGGGGACCCACCAGCAGACTGACGAGGAGTGCGGTCAGGATCGCCCCCGCTGTCCGGAAGGTGACGTACCGGAAGACGTTGAAGGCAACGTGGTACGCCGCCAGGGGGTAGAGGAGGTGATAGAGCATCAGAGTCCCTCCAGGAGCCGCTCGAGCGCCATACCCCGCGAGCCCTTCAAGAGGATCCAGATCCCCCGACGGAGCCATGGCCGCAGGTATCTCACCGCCTCGACGGCATTGGGACAGACCTGGATCCGCCGCGAATCAAGCCCCGCGGCCCTTGCCCCCTCCGCGATGGCCTCCGCCTCGCGGCCTACGGTGATTAAGCGCGCGGGTCGCCCTGCAGCTGCGGTCGCCCCAATCCGGCGGTGGGCCGCGCCTGTAACCGCTCCCAACTCGAGCATGCTCCCGAGAATCAGGATCTGCGAACGACCCCGACTCATCTGGAAGAAGGTCTCGAGGGCAGCCTGCATCGACGTCGGATTCGCATTGTACGCATCGTTCACGATGATGGCCCCGGACCGGTGCCGGAACCGCTCCATCCGCATCGGGATGGCTGGCAGTCGGTGCAGTCCCGCGGCCACCGTGGTGAGCCCGACCCCCATGGCGACCGCGGCGGCGGCGGCGGCGAGAGCATTCAGGACCATGACAGAGCCCGGCACGAGGAGCCGGACCCGGACGCGGTCCCCCCCGTAGCAGAGGTCAAAGCCCGCTCCGCGTCCCAGGCGGACCTTCTCGGCACGGACATCCGCCCAGGTGTTCATGCCGAAGGTGAGTAACTCACCCCGCACCGCCGGCAGCAGCCCGTGGGAGTATGGATCGTCGAGGTTGAGGACCGCCACCCGATTCCCGGTGAGATGGCGCAGCAGCTCTCCCTTCGCCAGGGCAACCTCGCCCACTGAGCCCAGAAACTCGAGGTGACCCTCGCCGATGTTGGTGATCACCCCCACATCGGGTAAGGCGATCGTGGCCAAGCGGTCAATCTCACCCCGGGCGCTCATCCCCATCTCGACCACCGCCATCCGGTGCTGCCGCCTGACTCGCAGGAGACTGAGGGGGAGCCCGACGAGATTGTTGAGGTTCCCCGGCGAGGTGAAGACGTGCTCACGGCCGGCGGCCTGAGCGAGAATCGCCCCGATCATCTCCTTGGTCATGGTCTTGCCATTGGTTCCCGTCACCCCCGTCACCCTCACCCGGTGCCGGGTGCGCCACAGATGGGCGATCTGCCCGAGGGCCCATTGGGTCTCCCGGACGCCGACCCAGAGGGCCCCAGGCCACGGCCCGGAGCCCGCGGCATCAGCCACCACGGCACCAATCGCTCCCCGCTCCCGGGCCGCCGCCAGATACGCATGCCCGTCGAACCGCTTTCCCTGCAAGGCAATAAAGAGGTCCCCGGGCGCCAGCGTCCGGGTGTCGGTGGAAAAGCTCCGCACGGGCCATCCGGGGGACCCCCCCAGGAGGCGCCCGTCGCAGGCCTCGCTGATCTCCGCCGCCGTCACCTGGTCCGGGTCCGGTCGCGCGGCCATCGGTGTACTCCACGTCTTAGAGGCAATCGGCACGGTACCCAAGCTGAGCCAGGGCTGCACGGGCTACCTCCCGATCATCGAACGGGAACGCCTGGTCCCCGATGATCTGATACTGTTCGTGTCCCTTGCCGGCGATGAGCACCAGATCTCCCGGTCCCGCACGGCGGAGGGCTTCGTGGATCGCCTCACGCCGATCCACGAGACACACGGTGGGCCGCCCGGTCTGCCGGGCCCCAGCAGCCGTCTGGGCCAGGATCTGCTCAGGGTCCTCGCTGCGTGGATTGTCCGAGGTCAACACGGCCAGATCGGCGAGGCGGGCCGCCACCTCCCCCATGAGGGGACGCTTTCCCCGGTCCCGGTCTCCCCCGCACCCCACCACCACGACGAGCTGCCCCTGGGTGAGTTCGCGCGCCGTCTGCAAGACCCGCCCCAGGGCGTCCGGGGTGTGGGCGTAATCCACAACGACGGTGAAGGGCTGGCCGGCCTTGATCCGTTCAAAGCGTCCCGGGACAGGCTCCCCCCTTGCCAGCCCCGCCGCAATCCGGTCGGGAGGGATCTCCAGGGCGATCCCGGTCGCCGCCGCAGCCAGCAGGTTCGACAGGTTGTGGCGACCCACGAGGTCCGAGACGATCTCGAAGGGACCGGAAGGTGTGACCACCCGGGCCCGAATCCCCGCCGCCGACACCGCCGCCGCCTCCGCTCGGACCATGGCCGTGGATCCGGTCCCGTAGGTCAGGACCCGTCCCCGCACCACGGACTGGAACCGCTCCACCGTGGGGTCGTCCTGGTTGAGGACGGCGACCGGGGCCCTGGCCTTCGTCCGGGGCCCTGCGAGCCCCGTGAAGAGCCGTGCCTTGGCCTGAAAGTAGCCCTCCAGATCTCCGTGGAAGTCGAGGTGATCCTGGGTCAGATTCGTGAAGACCGCCACGTCGAACTCACACCCCTCGACCCGCCCCAGGGCCAGGGCATGAGAGGAAACTTCGAGGACAGCCCCGGTCGCTCCTGCATCACGCATCTCCCTGAGCAGCCGTTGCAGGTCCAGGGCCTCCGGCGTAGTCCGGTCAGCGGGACGGACCTGGTCTCCGCAGCGGTAGGCGATGGTCCCTACGAGGCCCACCAGCTCGCCCCCCTCGCGGAGCACCGCCTCGATGAGATAGGTCGTGGTGGTCTTGCCGTTCGTCCCCGTGACCCCGACCAGGGTAAGTTCTCCAGACGGGTGGCCGTAAAATCGGTCCGCAATAGTGGGGATGACCGCGCGGGTCTCGGGAACCCGGACCACCGTCACCTCGGTCAACTGATCCACCTCCGTGGGCTCTCGCTCAACCACGAAGCAGCGGGCCCCCCGCTGATAAGCCTCGGTGACAAAGGCGTGGCCGTCGAAGCGGGAGCCCCGGAGACACACAAAGAGGTCCCCCCGCTCCACCACCCGCGAGTCATAGGCGACGCCCCTGACCTTCACGGTGAGCCCTCCCCGGATGAGCCCATAGGACAGACCTTCAATCAACGCGCGCAACGCTTTCACGGGATCCCCACGCGACCGGCATCGCCCTGATGCTTCGAGCCGCCGGGATGTGAAAGTACGTCAAGGCCTCGCGGGCGATCTCGCGGAAGGCGGGTGCCGCCACAGTCCCTCCCCACCGGAACTTGCGGGGTTCGTCAATGAGGACCAGGATGGCGAGACGCGGCGATTCGGCCGGCACGAATCCCACAAAGGAGGCGATCAGCTTGCTGTGCGAATACCTCCCGGTTTCCGGATCCAGCTTCTGGGCCGTCCCGGTCTTTCCGGCCACCCGATACCCCGGGATCCGGGCCTCTCGACCGGTTCCTCGTTCGACCGTCTCGACCATCATGGCGGTGAGAACCTGGGCGGTCTCGGACGAGACCACCCGGCGAAGGGGGACGGGTGCGGTCTCGCGCATCTCGCGCGACCCCGACCGTTGGGTCGCCTGAAGCACATACGGCCTCATCAGTGTCCCGCCATTCGCGACGGCGGCAACGGCAGTCAGGAGCTGGAGTGACGTGACCGCGATCTCCTGGCCGATCGCGAGCGAACCGATGGAGAGGCGGGACCACTCCATCGGCCGGCGGATGAGCCCCGGCACTTCGCCCGGCAGGTCGATGCCGGTCCTGAGGCCGAAACCGAAGTCTGTGATGTACCCATAGAACCGTTCCTTCCCAAGCTTCATGCTCACTTTGATTGCCCCAACATTGCTGGAATAGGCCAGGACATCCCGGAAGGTCATCCACCCGTGCTCTTCGTGGTCCCGGATGCGAATCCCGGCTAGCTCGATGGCACCTCCCTCGCCGTAAATGAGATCCTTGGGGCGGATCACCCGGTCCTCGAGGGCTCCCGCGGCCAGGACAAGCTTGAATGCCGAGCCCGGCTCGTAGGTATCGGTGACGGCCCGATTGCGGCGGGCGAAGGCGGGAAACTCGCCGGAGCGGTTGGGGTTATAGGTCGGCAGGTTTGCGAGAGCGAGCAGGGCCCCGGTCCGAGGATCCATCACAATGACGGAACCGGCCCTGGCCTTGGAGCGATGCACTGCCTGCGCGAGCTCCCGCTCGGCGACGTGCTGGATGACCTCGTCGATCGTCAGATACAGGTCGGCAGCGGGATCCGGGTCCCCTGCTTTGCGGAAGACGATGCGGCCCAAGGCATCGACCTCGCTGATGACCCATCGGGTGCCGCCCCCCAGCAGCCGATTGTTTCGCAGCTCCACACCCTCAAGCCCCTTGTCGTCCACCCCCACAAAGCCGAGGAGGTGGGCGGCAAGCTCCTTCTTAGGATAATACCGCTTGCTCTCCGGGACAAGCCCGACACCCGGGAGGTTCAACCGGGCAATGGCCTCTACCTGGTCTGGTTCAATCTTCCGCTCGATCCAGACAAAGGGCTTGTCCACCGAGATCCTCTGGAGGATCTGGGTGGGTGGGACTCTGAGGACTGCCCCGAGGCGCCCGGCAACGGCGGAGGGATTCTCGACCAGGCCCGGGTGGACGAAGACCGATGCGGTCTCGAGGCTCAGGGCCAGCGCACGGCCCTGGCGATCGAAGATCGTCCCCCGTTTGGCGGCGACCGGGATACGGCGTTGATACTGCCTGCGGGCCTGCGCCTGGATCACCCGGTGGTCCCGGATCTGTAGCGCAAACAGGCGTGAGGCGATCCCCGCAAAGGCCAGGGTTATCAGACAGAGCACCAGGGCGACCCGGACCCGCGGTGGTCGGTAGGCAACGGCGGCCATGGGGACGCTCCTTTCCCGCTAGCCTTCCCCGGCATTGAACCGAGCGGTCTGGCTCCGATCAATCAGGATCAGCTGACCGGGGAGGCCACTCGACATCCCGAGACGCTTTCGGGCCACCTCCTCAACTCGTTTGAGCGACCGCAAACGGGCAATCGCAATCTTGAGTTCCCTCACCCCCCGAGCGAGGGTGACCTGCTCAGCGCGGAGTCGCTCAATCTCATACCCGAGACGCACCACCTGGACCTGCTGCCATACGTAGAAGAGGACGCCAACGAGAACGACCAACCCCACCAGGACCTTTGGTAGGAGTTCCCGCCGGACGCGGGTGTGCCACTGCCCCCACGCCACGCCCGTGCCACGTACCCTTCGCCACTCAGCCTCACGCAGCACAGCCTATCCCCCCTGCGACCCGGACGATCGCTCTGAGCTTTGCGCTCCGCGCCCGTGGGTTCCGATGTGTCTCCATCGTAGAAGGCCGGATCGGCTTCTTCGTCAAGGGCCGGAAGGTCACGGGGGTTCCGGCCTGTCGGGTCAAGCGGCGGAGGACCTGCTTCACCGGCCGGTCTTCGAGGGAATGAAAGGCGATCACGCACAGCCGCCCCTCCGGGGCGAGGCGGTGGGCCGCCCGTTCCAGGACCTCTTCCAGTCCCACCAGTTCATCATTGACCGCGATCCTGAGCCCCTGGAACGTCCGCGTCGCCGGGTGAATCCGCCTGGGCCACACCCGACGCGGGATGGTGCGGGCCACGAGTTCGGCAAGTTGCCGGGTCGTCTCGATCGGGCGACGGAGGCGCTCAGCCACGACCCGTCGGGCAATCTGGCGGGCGAAGCGTTCCTCCCCAAAGCGCCACAGGAGGTCAGCGAGCGCTGCCTCCGAGAGTCGGGCGATCATGTCCTGCGCCGTCTCCCCCCCACCCCTGCGATCCATCCGCATGTCCAGGGGTCCCTCGTGGGCGAACCCGAAACCCCGGGCGGGATCGCCGAGCTGGATCGATGAGACACCGAGGTCAAAGAGGATCCCATCAAAGGTCGAAGGGAAGGCGGTCGGCGGATCGCTGAGGAGCGAGCGAAAGTCGTCGTGGACGAGACGGGCTCGCGCACCATAGGCGGCAAGGCGAGAGGCCGCCACGGCCAGCATCTCAGGGTCCCGATCGACGCCGATCACCTGCACATCTTCTCCTCCCGCGTCCAGGATGGCTGCCGCGTGACCGCCCGCCCCCACCGTACAGTCCAGAAAGATCCCCCCGCGGGCCGGTTGCAAGAGATCGAGGACCTCACGGACAAGGACCGGCACATGCCCCGCGGACCCGGTCACCCCACCAGGGCCATCCGCTTCAATCGGCCCCATCGCCACGCCTCCGCCTCGTCATCGTAGTGCTCGAAGAAGGCGTAGGCGCCCGCCGCTTGAAACGTGGCGACGAGCTCCTGACTCAAACCCAGCAGGACGATGTCCCCCTCGAAGCGACGGAGCCGACAGAGGGTCGTGGTGAGGAGTTCGAGGCTCTTGCCCCTGAGGCCCCTGACGCGCCGCCAGTCCAGGATGATCTGGAAGTACCCCTCCCCAACGAGGTGCACCACTGCGTCACGGACCCGCATCATCCGCGAGAGGTCGATGACACCGGTCAGATGCAGCATGGCGACCTTGTACTCTTGGTTCCGCGTTGTGGCTACCATAGTGTCCCTCTCACCCGCACGCCTAGATCCCCAGTTCGGAGAGTTTCGCCGAGACCTCGTCGAAGGTTACCGTGGTGTCTCGCAGGAACTGCTCCCAGCGCTCCCGGCTCCAGACCTCGAACTTATTCAGCACGCCGATGATCATGACCTCACGGCTGAGCCCCGCCCTCTCCCGATGGGAGGGGGGGATCAGGATCCGCCCCTGTCCATCCACGGTGCACTCCGTCGCGCTCGAGTAGAAGACGCGGAGAAAGGCACGGACGTCCTGTTGAAAATTCGACTGGGCGCG
>JBHIAD010000073.1:0-7810 GCA_046758405.1 Methylomirabilales bacterium (SeqCode) | reverse complement strand
CGGCCGATTGGGATCCTTGATGCCGGCTCGTGCCCGGACCACGGCGTCGGCAACCGCCTTGACCGCTTCGTCCTGGCCGACGACCCGTCCGTGCAGCGCCTCCTCCAGGTGGAGCAGCTTCTGCATCTCCCCTTCCAAAAGCTTGGTGACCGGAATGCCGGTCCAGCGACTGACCACCTCGCCGATATCCTCCTCATCCACCTCTTCCTTCAGCAGACGACGCTTCCCTTGCTGTTTGGTGAGGCTCTCTTCTTCGTCGTGCAGGCGTCGCTCGAGATCGGCCAGCCGGCCGTACCGCAGCTCCGCTACCCGGTTTAGATCGTAGGCCCGCTCGGCCTGTTCGATCTCGCGTTTCACGGCCTCCATAGACTCGCGCAGGGCCCGCAGGTTGGCGATCCCCTGCTTCTCCACCTGCCACTGGGCGCGCAAGGCATTCGCTTGCTCCTTCAGATCTGCAAGCTCCCGCTCAAGTTTCTCCAGGCGCTCGTGTGAGACCGCGTCGGTTTCCTTCTTCAGCCCCTCGCGCTCGATCTCAAGTTGCATGACCCGCCGGGTGAGTTCGTCGAGTTCGGAGGGCATGCTGTCGATTTCCGTCCGCAGGCACGCCGCGGCCTCGTCGATCAGATCGATCGCCTTGTCGGGCAGGAAGCGATCCGAGATGTATCGATGGGAGAGGACGGCCGCCGCCACCAGGGCCGCATCCTTGATCCGCACCCCGTGGTGCAACTCGTACCGCTCCTTCAATCCCCGGAGGATCGAAATGGTACCCTCGACCGTCGGCTGATCCACCAGCACTGGCTGGAAGCGCCGCTCGAGGGCCGCGTCCTTCTCCACATGCTTCCGGTACTCATCGAGGGTCGTGGCGCCGATGCAGTGGAGCTCTCCTCTCGCCAGCATCGGCTTCAAGAGGTTTCCGGCGTCCACGGCCCCCTCGGCCGCCCCGGCCCCGACCACGGTGTGCAGCTCGTCGATGAAGAGGATGATCCGTCCTTCCGACTCCTGCACCTCCTTGAGGACCGCTTTGAGGCGTTCCTCGAACTCCCCTCGATATTTTGCCCCAGCCACGAGGGCCCCCATATCCAGGGTGACGATCCGCTTGTCCTTCAGTCCCTCCGGCACATCGCCCCGGACGATCCGCTGGGCCAGACCCTCTGCGATGGCCGTCTTGCCCACCCCCGGCTCCCCGATCAGCACGGGGTTGTTCTTCGTCCGCCGGGAGAGGACCTGGATGACCCGCCGGATCTCGTCGTCGCGGCCGATGACCGGGTCGAGCTTCCCCTGCTGGGCCATCCGGGTCAGGTCCCGCCCGTACCGCTCTAAGGCCTCATAGGTCGACTCGGGCGTGGGGGAAGTCACCCGTTGGGACCCCCGGATCTCAGCCATGGCCTGGAGGAGCCGATCCCGGCTCAGGCCTGCCTCTCCAAGGATGCGAGCGGCAGGCCCACCACGGGCTGAATCCGCCAGGGCGAGCAGGAGGTGCTCCACGCTGACATACTCGTCCTTGAGCCGCTGCGCCTCAGCCTCGGCAGCAGCCAGCGTTTCGTCGAGGCGCGGTGTCACGTACACCTGGCCCGGCGTCCGGCCAGGGCCGGACACTCGAGGCAAGCTTCCGACGGCCTGGCCCAGCCGGGAGCGAATCCCGGCCACATCCACACCCGCCCGCTCCAGGATACGCGGAGCGATACCTCTCTCCTGCTCGAGCAGCGCGAGGAGCACGTGTTCATTGTCCACCTGCTGTTGCCCGTAGCCTGCGGCCAAGGTCTGGGCGTGACGCAGTGCCTCGATAACCTTTTCGGTCATCCGATTGGGGTCCATCCTCTCACTCTCTTTCTCGCGACCGGAGCCTCCTGTGTCCTCAGCCAGGTCACTCCGGGGGTCCGCGTCACCGCACGGGCCGTCCACTTCTTCCGTTGTTTCAGGGACTTGGGACTGCCCACGAGATCACCTTGCACCGTCCGAAGTCACGAGAGCAAGGTGAAATCATCGGGGCCATCGGAACGCGTACTCTGCTGAAATATTAGGTCACTCCAGCCGGAAGTTCAAGATCACGGATACCGGTATCACAATCCGGTGCCCCCACGCTACCCCGGGAAGTGGCTCTCGGCCTCCGTCTGGAGGGTAACGCCCCCTGTCAATCCGGTTCGATGCGATCGACCACAACCGTCTCCTTCCAGGCCTCGTACCCCCTCATGAAGGAGGGAATGCCGGTCGGAACCGCGACCAGCTCGAGCAGCTCCAACAGTTCCTCCTTCGTCCCGCCTGCCCGCATCGCCGCCTGCATGTGGGTCTGGATGTGGGATTTCTCGGCGCCAATCGCCGTGAGAACCGCTGTGAGGATAAATTCCTTAGTCTTCCGGTCCAGGCGCCGCCCATCCGTGTACGCAGCTTCAAGGAACCCGTTGAGCGCCTTCAGAAAAGGGAGGTCCTCCGCCACCAGCACCTTGTGGTAGTCAAGCAGATACCCCCGCTTCCCCATCATCTCCTTGAGGTAGGCTTTCCGCGGATCCATGGGAACTCCTTTCTCCTCGATCCTCCCAATGCGGTCTCGCAGGAAGGGCGAAGGCCTTCGGAAAGAGTTGTCGTGCGTTCTCGGTGGTGACGCGCGCAACCTCCCCCACGGATACCCCCTTCGCCTGGGTCACGGCCTGACAGGACAGGAGCACGTTCTTGGGTTCGTTGCGAACGAGCCGATCAGGCCCAAGGACCGGTGAATCTGTCTCCAGGAGCAACCGCTCAAGGGGAAGATGCCGGAGCAGCTTCTGCTTCTGCTGGGAGCGGACAATCGAGGGTGGGATCGAGAAGTAGAAGCCGGCCTCGATGCCTTCGAGCGCCGTGCTGGCGCGGCCGTCAAAGGCGTGCATCAGCACCCGGGTAGCGCCGTGGGCCTGGAGCAGGCGAATGGTATGCCGTCCGGCCGAGCGGGAGTGGACGTTGAGAGGGAGGTCCAGTTCCGTGGCCAGCGCAACAAAGCGGGCCAGGATCTCCTCTTGCCTGCGCCGCTGTTCCTCGTCCTTCACCACCCAGTGATCGAGCCCGACTTCGCCGATCCCGACCAGGCGGTCCTGATGGTTGCGGATGAACGCCTCCATCTCTGCCGCCGCTTTCAGGTCAAGAATGTCCGGGTACAGTCCCGCACACGGCTTCAGGATCGGGTAGCGCTCGGCAAGATCAAGGAGCCGTGCTCCCTCCGCAACATTTTCCACAACCGTGATAATCGCGACCACCCCGACGCGGGCCGCAGACTCGAGCACCTGGTCGAGGTCCCCCACAAAACCTTCATCAGCCATGTGCGCGTGGACATCAATCAACTCCATCGCCATACGCCCATCATCAATGGCGCCATGCTCCACCGGGAATATGTCCCATAGGCTTGGCGGCGGATCGCTCCCTACCCCTTTCTGCTGTCGGCCGCAATGGGCCCGAGCGTTGCCGCCAGAGTGCCAACGCGGGCCACCAGGGCTCGCACCTCGTCGAACGCCTTCTGCCAGAACCCCGGGTCGCGAAAGTCCACCCCGAGCGGCTTCAGGAGAACCTCTGGAGCATCCGAAGCCCCGGCCTCGAGCAGTTGCAGGTACTTCGGCACGAAGGAGGCCCCTGTCTCCTTGTACATGCGGTAGAGCGACAGAACCAACAGTTCGCCAAAGACATAGCTGTAACAGTAAAAACGCGTATGGATGAAATGCGGGATATAGGACCACCCCAGGCGGTACGCGGGGATCATTTCCACGGCGTCTCCGTAGTACCGGCCGTTCGCCGCCAGCCAAGCCTCTCCTAAGATTTCAGGGGTCAATCGTCCATTGGGGCGCGCCGCAAAAACGGCCTCTTCGAAGCGCGTCAAGACGTTTTGCCGGAACACAGTGGCAAAGACGTCCTCGATCTTCCCGCACAGGAGGCCAAGCTGCACTCGCGGATCTTGCCGTGTATTCAGCAGGTAGTCGAACACGAGGAACTCCGCGAAGACCGAGGCGGTCTCACAGGTGATCAGGGGGCAGTCATAGTTCAGGGGAGTCTGCTTACTGGCCAGGACGCCGTGCAGGCCGTGTCCCAGCTCGTGGGCGACCGTGGTCACATCCCGGAGCGTGTCCGTATAGTTGCAGAGGATGTAAGGGTGTGAGGTGGGTCCGGGTGAGGCACAAAACGCCCCTCCCCGCTTGCCCTTGCGGATTTCCGCATCGATCCACCGCCGCACGAAAAAGCCCTGCGCGATCTCACGGAATCGAGGCGAGAAGGCTTCGAAGGCCTCGAGGATCGTGGTCTGTGCCTCTGCAAAGGTGCAGCGGGGCAACTCCCCGCCGACAGGGGCGTACTGGTCGTACAGGGCAAGCCGATCCAGGCCCAGGAGCTTTGCCTTGAAGCGAAAGTACTCCTGGGCGATGGCGTAATTCTTTTCGGTCGTCTCCATCATCTGCTCCACCGCCTGCCGGTCGATCTCGTTGGACAGATGGCGCTCAGCCATTGGGCCCGGGTAGCGTCGGAGCCGGTCCATGGTCAGGTGGTCCTGCACCAAGGTGTCATAGGTAACGCTCAGGACGAGTTGGTGGTGCACAAGGACCTCGAAAAGGCTTTCCATGGCTCGGGCGCGAAGCGATCGGTCAGGCCGGTGCAGCAGGGCGAGGAGTTCCGACATCGTCAATTCGTGCAGGGCGCCATCCCGCTCGATCGGAAAACTGAGAGAGGAGATCAGCTCGGAAAAGAGTCGTCCGAAGGCCCGCCGGCCGGTGTTATCCTTTTCGTTCACAACCCGCTCCTCGGGCTCACTGAGCTTATGGGGCCGGTAGTGGCGGCTGTGCTGCAGGTAGTGGCGATAGCCACTGAGGAGCGGGTCGGCGAGCAACCGAGCCACGGCTGCATCGTCGAGCTCGAGCCATTCGAGATCAAAGAACAGGAGGCAGTTCTGGATAACGGTCGACCACTGTTCGACCCGTTGGTGCAGGTCCTGGTACTCGGGCCGAAGACTGTCCGAGGCGTACAGGAGACCGGCGTAACTCCCAACGCGGTTGGCGGTGTCTTCGATGCCTTCGAGTTCCTGGAGGGCCTCGAGGAGATGGGAGGCGGCGGGTCCGCCGGGGACGCAGATGGTCCCGCGGTACCGTCGGGCAAACACTGCCGCCCGTTCCTGCACGGACCGCATGGTCTCCTCGATGCATTGGTCGTCGGGGGAGGCAAACAGGTCCCTCAGGTCCCAGACGACACCGGTTGCACTCAAATCGGCCGATCCCATCCGACACTCCTTTATATTGGCATGATGGCCAGTGGAATCCCCGTACACCTGGCAGGAGGCGCGGCGCACCCGGAGAGTGTACGCCATGGCAGAACAGATGGCAACATCCGGGCGGCCGGTCGTGGCAGCACCCTTGAACAGTGCTTCAAACCCCAGTATGCTCAGGGGGGCGGGAACCGACGCGAGGACAACCTGTGAGGCGGGCCGATCGCAACTGTTTCGAGGCGTGGGTCCGAGAGGCCCTGGATGCTGTCCCCTGCGAGCTCGCCACCCGGGTGAAAAACCTCGAGGTGGTCGTCGAGGAGTGGCCCTCGAAGGAAGAGCTGCGATCGGTCGGTCTCCCCGCCAATGCGACCCTTTTCGGTCTCTACCAGGGAATCCCCCTGCCCAAGCGAGGGACCGAGACGGCCGGACTGCCCGACCGCATCGTCCTCTACCGAGGCCCCATCAGCGAGCGTTGCACGAGCGCTGAAGAGATCCGGGAGGAGGTCCGCCGGACGGTGCTGCATGAACTGGGACACTACTTCGGTTTCGATGAAGCGACCCTAGAGGCCCTCGGTTGGGACTGAGCCAAAACCTCGCTGCTCCGGGAAGCGACGGCGGGGAGGGAAGCTGGGATTTCCTCCTCAAGGCAACCCTCCGGCGGGTGAGCCGGTCCTTCTACCTGACCCTACGAGTGCTCCCGGCCTCGCTCCGTCAGCCGATCGGCGTGGCTTACCTACTCGCCCGCGCCGCCGACACCATTGCGGATACCCGGATGCTCCCTCGCGCAGAGCGCCTTGGCTGTTTGCAGGAACTCCGGGAGGCCCTTACCGCGGGGACCCTGGGACCCATCGGCGAGCTTCCCCGAAAACTCTCCCCTGCCCAGGCAGATCCAGCCGAGCGTTCGCTCCTGGAGCACCTGGCCGACTGCTTCCACTGCTTCGGGTCCCTGACGCCTGGAGATCGGGAACGTGTCCGCCGCCTCGTGCTCACCATCACCCAGGGGATGCAGATGGACCTTGAGCGCTTTCCGGGCGAACGGCCAAAGGAGATCGCCGCCCTGGCCACCCGCGCCGACCTCGACCGATACACCTACCTGATCGCCGGCTGCGTGGGTGAGTTCTGGACGGAGATCCACCTGGCCCACCGTAAATCCCTGGCCGGGTGGGACGCCCCGGCGATGAAGGCCCTCGGCATTCGTTTCGGACAGGGGCTTCAGCTCACCAACGTTCTCCGAGACCTTCCCCGGGACCTCCGGATCGGCCGCTGCTATCTGCCCACGGAAGACCTCGCCCGGTTCGGCCTCACGCCGAAGGACCTGCTGGAACCTGCGGCCGCGGATCGTCTCCGTCCCTTCTTCCACGAACTCATCCGATACACCCTCGACCATTACGAGGCCGGGTGGCGGTACACGCTGGCCATCCCTGCCCGGGAGTTTCGGATGCGCCTGGCCTGCGCCTGGCCCCTGCTGATCGGCCTCGGCACCCTGGGCCGGCTGGCCCGAACTTCCCGCTTCCTGGATCCAGCCTGCCACATCAAGGTTCCCCGCGCCCGCGTTTACGGCCTGGTGTTCGCCTCCACCGCCACTGTCCCCTCGAACGCCCTCCTTAACCAGCTCTTCCAGCGACTCCGACGCCGCATCCCGATCGAGGCCCTTCAGCCCGCCGGCTGAGCATTGCCATCCCGCCCGGACTGTGGCAATATCAGCTCGGCGGAAGACCGTCGGCCATGGACGAACCGACATCCTCGCGCATCGCCATCACCATCCACAAGATCCCCGAAAAGGGGTTCTGCGGGGTGGTCGTGCTGCGGCAGGGCGAGGACAAAACGTGGCGAGGCGTGTGTAGCCGGTGCGGGGCCGCCTTCGAAATGCCCCACGACCCCTCCTTCACCCACCAAGTCCTCGCCCTCCGGAACTAGGAGGGGAGCACACCTACACGGTCACACTCCCCGCGGGCTTCAGCATTTCTGCTCAGAGCAGCCTCCTGCATCGCAGGGGGTTCGTAGTCCGGCAGATGCACCGGCAGGGATGCCGAGCCCATGGCAGCCATAATGGGATTATGCTGACCAGTGTTTGTCGGCGACGTCTGTTGTTGGAGGACCTTGACAAGTTCTTGAAAAGGCAAGAGAATCGCCGCAGTTGTTGGCAGTTTCAGGAGCGGGATATGCCGACCAGCATACGAGCGGCGGCTCTGGCTCGCCGCCCCGTTAGCCCCCTGGCATGCAGGAATCCGTGAATTGGAGGTATGGAGAATGGCAAAGCTCGAAGAACTGGAGAGGTCGGTCGCCTCCTTGTCCGAGGAGGAATATCGTGAATTCCGGCGCTGGTTCTTGGAAAGGGATTGGGGAAAATGGGACAGGCAGATCGAGGAAAACTCCAAAGCCGGAAAGCTCGACTTCCTGGTCAAGGAAGCACTTGAAGCCAAGAAGCGTGGACAGCTCAAAGACCTATGAGGCACCGAACCACCCCGCGCTTCTGGCAGCATTATGGAAGTTTGCCTGACGATATCCGAGAGCTTGCCGACAAGAACTTCAAGCTCCTCAAGGGAAATCCAAGCCACCCGTCGCTCCAGTTCAAGAAGGTCGGTAACTTCTGGTCGGCGAGGG
>JBHIAD010000072.1:0-7946 GCA_046758405.1 Methylomirabilales bacterium (SeqCode) | reverse complement strand
AGGAACGCGTCCTGTACGGACTTGGTATCATCGAGGACATCACGGAGCGCAAGCGAGCGGAGGAGGCGCTGCAAGCTCAGGCGTGCGCGCTAGCCGCCCAGACCAAGCGCCTGGAGGCCCTGGCTGGGTTGAGCCGGACGGTGAGCGGCACCCTGGTGGATCCCCAGCAGGTCTTCCAGGCCGTCGTCCAGGCAACGACCCAGCTCTTGGAGGACTCCACGGCCAATCTCTGGCTCATGGAGGGAGACGAAAAGACGCTCAGGCTGCAGGCCGACAGCGCGCGCAAACCCCACCTGAGGCAGCATACGAGGATTCCGATGGGGCAGGGTTTGGTCGGCTCTATCGCCCAGGAGAAAAGGCCTCTGCTGGTCGAGGATGTCCAGAAAGATCCCAGGGCCAAGAACGTGGACTGGCACCGGGCTGAGGGCATTCATGCCACACTAGGTGTTCCCCTCCTCCTCGGTGAGAAATGCCTGGGGGCCTTGACCGTGAACCGACGCTCCTCCACCACCTTCGATGAGGCGGACCTCGACCTGCTCAGTGCCTTTGCCGCTCAGGCCGCCACTGCCCTCGAGAATGCCCGCCTCTACCATGAGACCCGCACCCGGGCCGAGAAGCTCGAGGCCCTGGCCACCCTCGGCCGCTCGGTCAGTGCCTCCCTCGACCCCCAACGCGTCCTGGATTTCGTCGTCCAATCGACGGCCCGCCTCCTGGGCGCCAATCTGGCCCGGCTCTGGCTGTGGGACGAAGCCGTGGGGGCCCTCCGCCACGGCGCCACCGCGGGAGATCCGGATCTCACACCCTACCCACGCCATCTCTTCCGCTCGGGCGAGGGGTTGATCGGGCTGGCCTTCGAGAGACGGGAGGCTCTGGTCACGGAGTCACCGACGACAGACCCCCGCTACCTGTTGAAGGACTGGGTCCAGGAAAAGGGGATTCGCACTATCGCCGCCGTCCCGCTCCTCATCGGCGATCAGGCCTTGGGGATCCTCACCGCCGTCCGGCGGACCGCCGAGCCCTTCCGGGACGAGGGGGTCGGTCTCCTCCAGTCCTTCGCCGCCCAGGCCGCCATCGCCATCACGAACGCCCGCCTCTTTCGCGAGACCCAGACCCGGGCCGAGAAGTTAGCGGCCTTGGCCGAGCTGAGCCGGACGGTGAGTGGTTCCCTCAACCCCCAGCACGTCCTGGACTTCGTCGTCCAGGCGACGGCCCGCCTCCTGGAGGTCAGCCTAGCCCGACTCTGGCTCTGGAACGAATCGGCAGGGCAGCTCGAGCTGGCAGCCTCGGCCGGTGAGCCTGACCTCGTCCTCTATCCCCGGGACGCCTTCCAGGCAGGCGAGGGGCTGGTGGGCCTCGCCTATAAGAAGCGGGAGACGCTGGCCACCGACAGCCCCGCGACGGATCCGCGGTATGTGCTGCAGGAGTGGGCTCGTGAGAAGGGGATTCAGTCCATCGCCGCCATCCCTCTGCTGGTCGGCGACAAAGCCGTGGGGGTGCTCTCAGCGGCTCGTCGGGCGCCTGGACCCTACCAGACCGAGGAGCTCGACCTCCTCGGTTCCTTCGCCGCCCAGGCGGCCATCGCCATCACGAACGCCCGCCTCTTTCGCGAGACCCAGACCCGGGCCGAGAAGCTGAAGGCGCTCGCAGAACTGAGCCGGACCGTTACGGCCACCCTTGATCCCGCCCAGGTCTTCGCCTTCATCATCCAGGCGAGCTGTGACCTCCTCTCCGCCTCAGTCGCCACTCTCTGGACGGTAGAGGGGGAGGAACTGCACCTCCAGGCAGGCCGGGGACTCCATTCCGATCGGCGGGTACACCGTCACTTCCGCCTGGGAGAGGGGATGGTCGGCTGGATCGCCCAGCATCGGCAGCCAATGGTCGTCCCCGAGTTCGCCGATGACCCCCAGGTCCGGAACCGTGACTGGGCGATCGCCGAAGGGCTCCACGCCTTCGCCGGAGTGCCGCTTCTCGTAGAGGCCCGCTGCGTGGGCGTGCTCTGCGTCATTCGCACCTCGCCCCAGCCCTTCGGCCCGGATGAGATGGCGCTCCTCACCGCCTTTGCCGACCAGGCGGCGATCGCCATTGAACATACCCGCCTCTACCAGGAGATCCGCCAGCACGCCGTGGGCCTCGAGCAGATCGTCCAGACCCGCACGGCGGAGCTCCGTCAGCGCAACTTCGAACTCGAGGCGGCCAACCGCGCCAAATCCCAGTTCCTGACCACCATGTCCCACGAACTCCGGACCCCCCTGAACGCCATCCTGGGCTTCTCGGAGCTGCTTCAGGATCAGGCCTTCGGCCCCCTAACCCCAAAGCAGCAACGCTACGTCCAGAACATCTGGACGAGCGGTAGGCATCTCCTCGAGCTCATCAACGACGTCCTCGACCTCGCCAAGGTGGAGGCCGGAAAGTTACAGCTTCACCTGGACCCCTTTGATGTCCGCGCGGTGCTCCAGGCGGCTTGCGATCACATCCGCCCCCAGGCCACGGCCAACGGCCTCGAACTCACGCTCGACCTGGGGAGCGATCTCCCCCACCTCTACGCCGATCCGCTGCGCCTCAAACAGATTCTCTACAATCTCCTCTCCAACGCAGTGAAGTTCACTCCCTCGGGGGGCCGGGTGACGATACGGGTGCGCTCGGTCGACAGCGACATGGAGTTCGCCGTCCAGGACACCGGAATCGGGATCAAGCAGGAGGACCTGCCGAGGCTTTTTGAAACCTTCACTCAGCTCGATGCCTCCCTCGGCCGGCAGCACCAGGGGACCGGTCTGGGCCTTGCCCTGACCAAGAACCTGGTGGAGCTGCACGGGGGCCGGATCTGGGTGGAGTCGCCGGGAGAGGGGCAAGGGAGCATCTTCACCTTTACGCTGCCCCGCGAAGGGCCGCGCGTTCCAGGTCAGCTCGAAGCAACCTCGCCCTTTTCCACCTGAGCGATGCGCTCACGCTTTGTCCGCCAGGATCAGGACCATCTCTGCCGGCCCAAGGCTCAGGGTGCGGGGGATCGGCTCCCCGGTTAGCGGCGCATTATCACGGAGGACCAAAGTCCAGCAGGGACCTTGCAGGCCACATCGCAGCGAACTCCCCCAAATCCAATGGTCAGGTAGTGTTCAACCCAGCGGGCCCAGGGCGATCGTGCTCCTTGATGGCGTACAGACTCCCAGAAAACCCGGGATGCTGGACTGGATTGAGGTAGAGCCAGTTGAACCCTATGGCGGCGGCCCGCTCCGCATGCTGAGGCCGCCGGTCCATCGGCCCGGCGAGACGGGGGAAGAGGTCATGGAATGATCGGGGTGTCCGGATCGCTCACCGCAGATCCCCTGTCCCACGAGAACCCCAGGGGCCAAGGAGTCGGGTGAGATTCCCGCTGAAGATCTTGGCCTGATCCGCCCTGGACACGCCGAGGGTCTCGAGGGCGGCGCGTTGCGCGGTAAAGACCTCGCTCCGCCAGCCCCGGGGAAAGACCGTCGAATCGGTCCCGAAGAGGATCCGCTCGGGGCCGAGCACGCCCAGGGTCCTGGCAAAGAGCCCCTGGAGATCCAGTGGATAGGGCATCATCTCGACCCAGTTGTTCGAGCTGGAGGTGTCGAGGTAGACGTTGTCGCACTGCTTGCCCACGAGCAATGCCTCCCGGAAGAAGCCACAGCCGAAATGGGGGATGATGAAGCGGAGTTGCGGAAAGGCCATCGCCGGGCCGCTCAGGTCCAAGGGGTTCGAGAACCGGAGATCAAAGGGACTCGGGAGTCCCAGCCGGTCCCGGATGGCCACCCGGAGCAGGCCGAAGTGAACGAAGGCAACGGCGCCCACCTCGGCCGCCACCTGGTAGATCGGCCGTACCCGCTCCTCCCAGGCGTGGAAGCCGTGCATCGCCGGGAAGAGCATCATCCCCTTCAGCCCAAGCTCGGTAAGGGCGCGACGGGCCCGCGTCTCCGCATCCGGCTTCGTTGGATCGATCATGACGTAGCCGACAAAACGGTCGGGGTGGGTGCGACAGAGCGCCGCCGTTGTCTCCTCATCGCCCACCACGCTCGTGAGCAGGACCACCCTCTGCACGCCGTGACGGTCCATCTCCACAACCCAGCGATCGGCCAACGTCTTGGGGTCGGGCGGCGGAATTTCGATCTTGAGACGCTTACCGATCAGGTCGACGGCCCCCTCGGCCGGCAGATCCCCCCGCTTGACCAGCGGCTCGGCGAGGGCTTCGAAGAACCGGTGAGAGAAACTGTGGACGTGGGCGTCGAAGAGCTCGAGATCCTTCGGGACCGTCGGCACGGGTCTCCTCCTTCAGCATGGCCTCTTGGGTGGATCGGACGACGGAGGTGGTTGAGGCGTGGGGCATTCTACCGGGGAGGTGGCTATTTTGCAACGCGCCCGGCCTCGCCGGCGCAGGCGCCTGCGCCACAGGATAGCCCGGCAAGGGTCACGGCAGCGGTTGCGGGCGTGGCGGCTTACGGCTATCATCGCCTCATCGAGGAAGAGGGACCATGCAGGACGGAGCCATCGATAGCGTTGTCCGGATCCTCAAGCGGACCGTCCGCGCGTGGCAGCCCACGGCCGTGGGCCAGGTCGCCACCTCGTCGCGGGATCCCTTCCGCATCCTGATCTCCTGTCTCCTGAGCCTCCGGACAAAGGACGCGGTGACGGAAGCAGCCTCGGCCCGCCTCTTTGCCAAGGCGGATACGCCGGAGCGGTTGGCCAGGATTCCGGAGATCACCATCGCCCGGACGATCTATCCGGTCGGGTTCTACCGGGTCAAAGCCCGGGTGATCCGCGACGTCTGCCGTACCCTCCTCCGCAAGTACGGGGGCAAGGTCCCGGATTCCATCAACGAGCTGGTGAAGCTGAAGGGAGTCGGACGGAAGACGGCCAACCTGGTGGTGGGGCTCGGGTACGGCAAGCCAGGGATCTGCGTGGATACCCACGTGCACCGGATCACCAACCGGTGGGGGTACGTCCGGACCAGGACCCCCGAAGAGACCGAGCGAGCCCTGCGGGCGAAGCTTCCCCGGCGGCATTGGATCGTCATCAACGATCTGCTGGTAAGCTTCGGCCAGAACCTCTGTAAACCGATTTCCCCCCTGTGCAGCCAGTGCTCCCTCGTCCCGTACTGTCCGCGGGTGGGAGTCACGCGCTCGCGCTAGGGTCGTCATGAGCCAATCCAGATCGCCAGGCCTCTGGGCTCTCTGTGCTGTTCCGCTGCTCCTCCTCACCGGTGCCACGGCGACCCCACGGGAAGAAGGGATCACGCCGGAGGCCCTGCGTGCCGAGGTCCGCCTCCTCGCCAGCCCCCAGATGGAGGGGCGGGGCGTGGGAACCAAAGGGATCGACCGAGCCGCCTACCATATCGCCCAGGCCTTTCAGCGGGCAGGGCTCGAGCCCGCCGGCGATCAGGGGACTTACCGGCAGACCTTCCCGGTGGTCACGGGGGTCCACCTCGGCACAGGGAACGCCCTGACCACCTCAGGGCCCCAAGAGCCCACGAAACCCTATCAGCCCGGCACCGACTTTACCCCCTTCGGCTTCTCCGAGAATGGCCGGATCACGGCCGAGGTTGTGTTTGCCGGATACGGGATTACCGCCCCGGAGCTCCGGTATGATGACTACGCCGGGCTCGAGGTGAGCGGCAAGATTGCCCTGGTGATGACGCACGAGCCCCGCGAGGAGGACGAACAGAGCCCCTTCCGGGATCCGCAGGCGTATCGCTACACCGAGGTCCGGTACAAGGCCATCAACGCCCGCGAACACGGAGCCAAGGCGATCATCATCGTGACCGATCCCCTGAACCACAAAGGAGAGTCCGAAACGCTCTTTGCCCTGAAGGGAGTGGCGGCAGGCGCCCGGGCGGGGATCTTAGCGGTGAATGCCACCCGCACCCTGGCGGGGACGATTCTCGCCCGGACCGGCACCTCGCTCGGGAAGCTCCAGGGCAAGATTGATCGGACTCTCACCCCAGCCTCCTTTGTCGTGCCGGGGCTCCGCATGGCCGTGAGCGTGGACCTTATCGAGGAACGGGGAAAGACCGCCAACGTCGTCGGACTCCTTCCGGGGACAGATCCGCGGTTACGCGAGACCGCCGTGGTGATTGGCGCCCACTACGACCACCTGGGCTTCGGTGGCGAATACTCCCTCGCCCCGAGCAAGGTCGGGAGGATCCATCCGGGGGCCGATGACAATGCCTCCGGGGTGGCCGCCGTCATGGGCCTCGCCCGGGCCTTCGCCCGGGTGCGGTCGAATAAACGAACGCTCATTTTTGCCGCCTTCTCCGGGGAAGAGATGGGGATCCTCGGCTCTTCTCACTACGTCAAGCATCCCCCCATCCCCCTGGAGAGGACCGTGGCGATGATTAACCTGGACATGGTCGGCCGCCTCACGAACAAAACCCTTTACATCCTCGGCGTCAAGACGGGAAAGGAGTTCGCCGATCTCCTCCAGGAGGCCAATCGGGGGCTCAGTCTCAGGCTCCAACTCAGCGGGGACGGATACGGCCCGTCGGACCACACCAGCTTCTATACCCGGAAGATCCCAGTCCTTATGTTCTTTACCGGCCCTCACACCGACTACCATCGCCCTTCAGACACCGTCGCGAAGATCAATCCGGATGGCCTCGCGCAGGTGACCCGCCTCGTGTATCGGGTCGTCGAGCGACTGGCGAGCGAGAGCAAACTCGTCACCTACGTCCGGGTGGACACGCCGCCACCTGCCAGGGGCGGTCGGGGCTACGGTGCCTACTTCGGCTCGATCCCCGACTTCACGCCCAACGAGGGGATCGGGGTGCGCCTGAGCGGGGTGCGCCCTGGCAGCCCGGCCGAGAAGACCGGACTGCGGGAAGGCGACGTGATTGTGAAAATGGCGGGGGTGCGGATCAAAAACCTCCATGACCTCGTCTTTGTGCTCCGATCCAAGCGAGCCGGTGATCAGGTCGAGGTGGTCTTTCTGCGGGGCAACCAAAAGATCAAAGGGATCACCACCCTGGAGCAGCGCCGCTAGCTCTCCTTGACACCCTCGGCACGCACCCCATATGCTCACGCGATGGACATACTGCTTTACGGAGAATTCGCTCAGTGAGCGTGCACATCACATTCTTGGGGAGTGGGGATGCCTTTGGGAGTGGCGGGCGATTCCAGACCTGTATTTTGGTCAAGGGCAGCAAAAGTCAATTCCTGATCGATTGCGGGGCTTCTGCCCTGATCGCGATGCGCCGGTTTCAGGTCAACCCCAACGACATCGCGATGATCCTGCTCAGCCATCTGCATGGCGATCACTTCGGGGGCCTCCCCTTCTTCATCCTGGACGCGCAATTCATCAGTAAGCGCCCTCATCCCTTGCTGATCGCCGGACCACCGGGCACCCAAAAGAGAGTCCCAGAGCTGATGGAGGTGATGTTTCCCGGCTCCACACGCGTGGAGCGCAAATTTTCGGTGGACTTGATCGAATTGGAGCTCGAGCGCCCCCGGGCACTCGGCGAGATTACCGTAACCCCTTACGAAGTCCGGCATCCGAGTGGGAGCCCCTCCCTCGCCTTGCGCATCGAGTGCGAGGGAAAAACCATCGCCTACTCCGGAGACACGGAGTGGACCGAAGCGCTGATCCCGGTGGCCCAAGACGCGGACCTGTTCATCGCGGAGTCCTATGCCTTCGACAAGAAGGTCAAGTACCACACCGACTTTCAAACTTTGATCGCCCACCTGGACGACCTCCGGCCCAAACGGATGGTCATCACCCACATGGGCCCAGACATGCTGGCCCGCCTCGGCACCCTCCCCTGCGAGCACGCCGCAGACGGCATAGTGATCGAACTCTGACCACAACAGGGACCGATTTTGGCTCTTGACAAAGAGCTGGTGTCCTGCAATACTTAACCATATGGTTAACTATTCATCTCACTCCCTGAACGCCACCTTTGCGGCCCTGGCGGACCCGACCCGGCGGGCGATCCTCGCGCGCCT
>JBHIAD010000071.1:0-8009 GCA_046758405.1 Methylomirabilales bacterium (SeqCode) | reverse complement strand
GGTGGGATCCATTATCTCAATGAGGGGTCGGAAGTCGGGAATCCCGAGAGCCGTAAAGGTCAACCAGGCCAGGAAGAGCGCCAGCAACACATTCGCGCCGGGACCAGCCACGATAATGCACGCCCGCGCCCAAACCGGCTTGTGAGCGAAGGAGCGGCTGGTGTCGATCGGGCGCCCCCTGCTATCAAAGGCACAGTCGCCAAAGTCGGTGACCACCTCACGAGGGTCTTCGCCAATCATCTTGACATACCCCCCGAGCGGAACGGCGGACAGGAGGTACTCGGTCTCCCCACGGGTGAAACCGAAGAGCTTCGGACCGAAGCCCAGGGAAAACTTCAGCACCCCAACGCGGCAGCGTTTCGCAACCAGAAAGTGTCCCAGCTCGTGGACGAAAATCAGGATGCCGAGGACGACGATGAAAACGACCACGGTGCCGAGAGTCATGCGACGGTACCTGCCTTGGGCCAGGAACCCCGGGTCAACCGATCCCGGACCTCGCGATCCGCACCCAGGATCGTTTCCAGGTCATCGGCTGTCCCCTGGCGGTGCCCGTTCAGCCCCGCTTCAATCATTGCCGGGATCTCCGTGAAACGGATCTGTCGACGGAGGAACAGGTCTACGGCCACCTCATTCGCCGCGTTCAGCGCGATCGGCATCGTCCCTCCCGCCTCGGCTGCCGCATAGGCCAACCCGAGGCAGGGGAAGCGGGCATGGTCCACCGGCTCAAAGCCGAGCTGACCCACCCGGGTCAGATCGAGTGCCGGCAGCTCACTCGCCATCCGCTCGGGATAGCTCAGCGCGTACAGGATGGGCAACCGCATGTCTGGCATGGAGAGCTGCGCCAGGCAGGAGCGGTCCACGTACTCGACCAGGGAATGCACCACACTCTGAGGATGGATCACGACATCCACCTCGTGAGGCCTAAGACCGAACAGCCAGCACGCCTCGATCATCTCCAGCCCCTTGTTCATCAATGTCGCGGAATCAATGGTGATCTTCCGCCCCATGGTCCAGGTCGGAGGGCGAAGGGCGTCCTCCGGACGCACCTCAGCCAGCCGGTCCGAGAAAACGTCCCGGAAGGGCCCCCCGGAGGCGGTCAGGATGATGCGCCGTAAGGCCGTGCGCCCCCCCCGGTCCAGGCACTGGAAGATCGCGGAGTGCTCACTGTCCACCGGCAGTAATTGAACCCCGCGTGCCGCAGCCTCAGCCGTCAGGAGCCCCCCACCCATCACCAGGCTTTCTTTGTTGGCCAGGGCCACGTCCTTGCCAGCGCGGACCGCCGCCAGCGTCGGCCGGAGGCCCGCCGCGCCGACGATCGCGGACAGGACGACATCGGCCTCCGGGTAGGTGGCGACCCGCTCCAGCCCGCTTTCCCCCCAGCACACCTCCACACCCGCAGGGAGAGACCCTTCCAGTGCGGCGGCAGTCCCTCGCTCCCGTACCGCCACACAGCGGGGCCGGAACACGTGGGTCTGTCTCAAGAGGGCCTCGGCGTTGTTGCCGACAGCGAGGGCGACGACCTGGAAGGTGTCGGGATAGGTCCGGATGAGTTCAAGGGCCTGGACGCCGATAGAGCCCGTGGCACCCAAGATGGCCACTCGTTTCACAGCCGCTCCTTGGTGCCGACACCGTCGCGGGACGTGGTCTTGATCAGATACATGGCCTCGTCAGCGTGGCGGAGCAGCTCATCCCTGGTCCTCCCGTCCCCCGGGTAGGTCGCGATGCCAAAGCTTGCTGTCAGCGCCGCCTCGGCCTGGTCGGTCACCCGGAACTTGTTTCCTTTGATCGCCTTTCTGAGCCGCTGGGCCACCCGCATCGCTCCCTCCCGGTCGGTCTCGGGGAGGGTCACAATGAACTCGTCTCCCCCGAAGCGGAAGATCTTGTCGCTCAATCTGAGCTTCTCCTTCACCAAGGCGACCACTCCGACCAGAACCTGGCTCCCGCAGAGATGGCCGTACTGGTCATTGACCTTCTTCAGGTGGTCGAGGTCGAAAAAGAGGATCGAGAAAGGGTGCTGGTGGCGGCGCGCTCGCTCGAGCTCTTCCTCGACGTACCGGTCAAGATGGCGTCGGTTGAAGGCATCGGTCAGATCATCCTGGAGCGTCTCATTCCGGAGAAAGGTGTTGAGGGAGAGGAGCCTTACCCGCTCCATCGCCGCCTGCAGTGCCTGCTCGAAGTCCGTCGCATGCAGTGGCCGGCCAACGACCACAAAGGCCCCCTGCTTCAACGCGGCCGCCTGACCTTCGCGTCGCTCATCGCAAATCGCCATCACCGTCTGTTCGGAGTTGGCCAGGATGACTTTACGGATAATCTCGAGGGCTGCTGCCGGTGCCGGCGCCAGGTTGACGATCACCAGCCCACCAGGCTCATCCCGGACACAACTGAGGGCTTGCTCCTCCTGGGCTGCCTCCTGCACCGCATGCCCACGGGCGACCAGGAAATCGACGATCTCCCGTCGCCCCTCCCCCTCGGCCCCAATCACCAGAACCCGTGGTGGCCTTTCCTCAGTCACCGCTCACCTCGACACGGGACCGCCCTCGACCCGTCAACCCGAAGAACGGCAGTATACCCCAGAGAGGCATTGTTTTCCAAGCTCGCCGCGCCTCAGCGGACCGCTGGCCCCCGCAGGCGAGGAGGCTCAGGCACCTCAGCCGGAAAATAATAGACGATCTCCCCTCGCCGGACGAATCCCAGGTTGCGCCGTGCGATCTCCTCGGTCCTCGACGGATAGCGCTGGAGCGCCTCCAATTCCCCCCGGAGCGTGATGTTCTGTTGGCGCAGCTCCGCAATCTCCTGCATGAGCCGCATCCGCTGGCCGCTCAGCCTGTAGACCCCCAGCAGGCCCTTCTCGCCCCAAAAGGAGAGGGCGGCAATGAGCAGCAGAAAGAGGACCATGGCCACGACCCGGCCGTGCCTGCCGCGAGGGGGAGGCAGGGCCGGCACGGGGTCCGCCCGCTGGCTCATCCGGCCCTCCTGACTGGGCGGAAGGCCCGGAACCCGGGATACTGGGCCGTATCACCCAGCTCCTCCGCGATCCGGAGGAGCTGGTTGTACTTTGCCACCCGATCGGTGCGCGAAGCGGAGCCGGTCTTGATCTGCCCGGCGTTCACCGCGACGGCCAGGTCGGCGATGGTCGTATCTTCCGTTTCCCCGGAGCGATGAGAGATCACCACCCCGTACCCCGCCTGACGGGCAAGCCCGATGGTCTCGAGGGTCTCGGTGAGTGTGCCGATCTGATTGACCTTAATCAAGATGGCGTTGCCCACACCACGCTCGATCCCTTCCCGGAGGAGGGCCGGGTTCGTGCAGAAGAGGTCATCCCCCACAAGCTGGGCACGATCCCCGATGCGTCGCGTCAAGAGATCCCATCCCTCCCAATCGTCCTGGGCCATCCCATCCTCAATGGAGCAGATGGGGTACTGCTCCACCCACGAGGCGTACAATTCCACCATCGCCTCCCGGGTGAGTGTTTTGTCTTCTTCGCCTCGGAGACGGTATTGCCCCCCGCCGTAGAATTCGCTCGCCGCCGGATCGAGAGCAAGGGAGATCTGTCGCCCCGGGGAATACCCGGCCTGCAAAATGGACTCCAAGATCAGCTCGATCGCCTCCTCGTTCGCCTTGAGGTCCGGGGCGAAGCCGCCTTCGTCACCCACCCCGGTCCCGCGGCCACCCTTCTGGAGGACCTGGCGGAGCTGGTGGAAGGTCTCCACCCCCATCCGCAGGGCCTCGGAAAAGGACGGAGCCCCCGCCGGGACGATCATGAATTCCTGGAAGTCCAGGGTGTTGTCCGCATGCCGGCCTCCATTGACAATATTCATCAGCGGCACCGGGAGGGTGCAGGCCGCGGGGCCCCCCAGGTATCGATAGAGCGGGAGGCCAACCTCGTCCGCCGCTGCCCTGGCCACTGCGAGCGAAACCCCCAGGAGGGCGTTCGCCCCCAGCTTCATCTTGGTCGGGGTCCCGTCCAGCTCCTTGAGGGTCCGGTCCACCAAGGCCTGGTCGAGCGCGTCCAGGCCGAGGAGGGCCGGGGCGATGACCCCATTGACGTGCTCCACCGCTTTGAGGACACCCTTGCCGCCGAAGCGCGCAGGATCGCCGTCGCGGAGCTCGACCGCCTCACGCTCTCCGGTGGAGGCTCCCGAGGGGACGGTGGCCCGTCCGAACGCCCCACTCTCCAGGGCCACCTCGGCCTCCACCGTCGGGTTTCCCCGCGAGTCGAGGACCTCACGGCCGTGAACCGCAATGATGTCGCTCATCGCTCTCCCTGTCACTCCTCCGCGAGCGCCTGCCGGGCTGAGGCCCCGGCACTGGAGCCCCGCCTACCCGTAGAGGAATTCCCGCCCGGCCTTCTCCAGGGCCTTGAGCCCCTCTTCGTCGGGGGCCTCGGCGTACAGGCGCACCAGCGGCTCGGTCCCCGACGGTCTCAGGAGTAACCAGCTTCCGTCATCGAGCAGGAGCTTCATCCCATCAGTCCGATTCACGGCCCGCACCGCGCGCCCCGCAATCTGGCGGGGAGGCATTTCGAAGATCTCCAGCATGCGTCTTCGCTCCTCACCGGTGAGCTTGAGGTCGATCCGCCGGGTCAGGAAGTGGCCGACCTCCCCCTTGAGGCGGTCGACCATGGCCTGGAGCGACTGCCCCCCACCCATCGCCACCGTCTCGGCCACGAGCAGGCAGGCCAGGATCCCGTCCTTCTCGGGGACGTGACCCCGAATGGTCAGCCCCGCACTCTCCTCGCCGCCGAGCATAATCTTTCCCTGGGTGAGGAGCTCCCCGATATACTTGAACCCTACCGGAGTCTCGAATACCTCGACCCCATGGCGCGCCGCCACCGCATCCACAAAGTGGCTGGTGGCGACCGATCGAGCCACCCCACCGGTCAGCCCACGAGCTGTAATCAGATGGCTGAGGAGGAGGGCCAGAATCTGATTGGGCGGGATCACCTGCCCGTCGGCATCCACCACGCCAAAGCGGTCGGCATCGCCGTCCGTGGCGAGACCGAGGTGGGCCTTCTCCTCGCGGACGGCCCTGGTGAGCTCGTGAAGCGTCTCCCCGTCCGGCTCGGGGCGGCCCCCACCGAAGAGGGGATCCCGCCAATCATGCAGTGTGCTGACGGTGCAGCCGGCCCGCCGGCAGAGGGCATCAAGGTAATCCCGGGCGGTCCCGTACAGGGGATCGATGACCAGGGTCAGGCGGGCGCGCTGGATCGCCGCCAGGTCCACGAGCTCCCCCAGGCGCGCCAGGTACGCCTGGCGCGGATCGATCCTCCTGAGGCACCCCGACGCCTCTGCCCGATCGAGCGAGACGGTGCGAACGACCGGTTCTCTGAGCAAGGCGTTCGCCCGGCGCTCGATTCGGCTGGTCAGCTCGGGGACAGCCGGCCCGCCGTTTGCCATGGAGTACTTGATCCCCCCGTACTCGGGAGGATTGTGACTGGCGGTGATGTTGATCCCGCCTGCAGCGCCCCGTCTGGTGATCTCGTAAGCCAGGACCGGCGTTGGCGTATCCCGGATGCACCAGAACACGGGGATGCCGTTCCCCGCCAAAACCCCGACTGCTTCGCGGGCGAACTCCTCGGCGAGAAACCGGGTGTCGTAGCCCACCACCACGCCACGTCTACCGAGCCCATCCTCCCGGAGGGAGTCGGCAATAGCCTGGATAACGATCCGCACCTGGGCAAAGGTGAACTCATCAGCAATTACACCCCGCCATCCGGAGGTGCCGAAATGGATCTGCATCGCACTCCGCCTAAGAAATTCAGAAAGATAGACTGAGTATATGAAGTGGCTGCTCAGGCTGTCAAGGTGATTCCCATGATCTTCGTCTCATGGGGCCACGTGAATCCGGGGAACCCGAGGCCCGATCCCGCAGAGGACCTCATAGCTGATGGTGAGTGCCCACTCAGCCCAATCATCCGCCCAGACGGCCATCTCTCCCTGCCGACCGATCAGGGTCACCGGGTCACCGGCGGCTGCCTCTGGCACCTCCGAGACATCCACCATCACCATATCCATGCAGACGGCGCCGATCACGGGGGCCGCCCGCCCTCCGACCAGGACATGTCCACGATTGGAGAGGAGCCGGGGAACGCCGTCGGCGTACCCGATGGGGATGGTGGCCACGGAGGTCTCCCGCGTTGCCACGAAGGTCCCCCCGTAGCTGACCGTGGTCCCCGGCTGGACCCTCTTTACCTGGGCGATAACGGAGTGGAGTTCGAGCACCGGCTCCCACTCCACCGGGCGTTGCATCTGCCGGGCAGGAAGGTACCCGTAGAGCACGATGCCGGGACGGACAAGGTCGAAATGGGCCTCGGGAACCTGGAGAATGGCGGCGCTGTTCGCCGCGTGACGGATCGGGACCTCGATCCCTTCCGCCTCCAGGCCTGCCAAGGCCTGCCGGAAACGTTCCACCTGGGCCAAAGTGTGGGTCTTGTCTGAGGCATCGGCCTTCGCCAGGTGCGTCATGACCCCGCGAAGCTCAATCCCTGATAGGTGCCGGAGCTGCCTCGCCAGCCCGATGACCTCCCCTGGCAGGAGCCCCACTCGTCCCATACCGGTCTCCACCTTGAGATGCACGCGTGCCCGCCGCCTCGTCCCCTTGGCCGCATCTGCGAGGGCCTCGGCGAGGGCCGCATCTGGAACCATCTGGTCGAGATCCGCCTCGAGGACGAGGGGTGCCTGTGGGGGTGAGGTCGGGCCGAGGACAAGAATCGGCGCGGCGATGCCAGCCTGCCGGAGCGCCGCGCCCTCCTCTGGCAAGGCCACGCCGAGCCAGGTGGCTCCGGCCTCAAGGGCAATGCGGGCAATGGGCAGGGCACCATGGCCGTAGGCGTCGGCTTTGACCACCGCCATAATCTGGACGGCCGACCCCACCAGGGAGCGAACGCGGTCGAGGTTTCTCGCATAGGCGCCAAGATGGATCACAGCGCGCGCTGGCCGTGCCATAGCCCCCCCCAAAGACCGTCCCTCAGCCTCGAGGGGGACTATAACAGCTCTCAATTACCAGGGCAACCTAGCAGGATGACACAATGAAATAGAGAATAAAGAAGCTAAATGAAGAGCTTTTTGGATAAAAATCATATATCGGCGAACAAATGGCCATTAATTGCCTATATATTCCTGTATGGTCAAAATATTGTTCTTGATTTTCCAATGCACTGAGCATATTGTTCCCCCTGTTAGCACTCATCACCACTGAGTGCTAACAGGGGAAGGTCCCATGGGCGGTGGCGACTTTGAGGTCGACGATCTTCAGTTGAACGGGACGTGACGACGGTTTGAAAGGGAGGGAAAACGAATCATGGGTGTGAGAGTCCAGCCACTGCACGATCGGCTACTGGTAAAGCGCTTCGAGGAAAAAAGTGAGGTCAAGAAAGGGGGCATTATTATTCCGGACACGGCCAAAGAGAAGCCCCAGGAGGGTGAGGTCATCGCCGTGGGACCCGGGAAGCTGACCGACGAGGGCAAAACGATCCCGATGTCCTTGAAGGTCGGCGATAAAATTCTCTTTGGGAAATACTCGGGCAGCGAGGTCCGTGTCGGTGACGAAGAACTCCTCATCATGCGGGAGGATGATGTCCTCGGGGTCATCAAGTAAATCGGTCGCCGGGGGATCCCCCGGCCGACTGGTCAAAGCGACGAAACGACCGGAGTGAAGGCAGGTCCGTCATCCACGATCGGTAAGTGAGAGCCCTAACCAGAGCCGGCTGACAAGGGTCGGCCGACGGCACAGGCAGAAGGAGGGAAGGATCAATGCCGGCAAAGCAACTCCTGTACAACGAAGAAGCCCGCCGCTCCGTGTTGCGGGGCGTAGATAGGCTGACCAACGCCGTGAAGGCGACCCTGGGCCCGAAGGGGCGGAACGTGGTCCTGGACAAGAAGTTCGGGGCCCCGACGATCACCAAAGACGGGGTCACCGTCGCCAAGGAGATCGAGCTGGAAGACCCCTTCGAGAACATGGGCGCCCAGATGGTGAAAGAGGTCGCCTCCAAGACCTCCGACGTGGCCGGG
>JBHIAD010000070.1:0-8066 GCA_046758405.1 Methylomirabilales bacterium (SeqCode) | reverse complement strand
GAATCATGACGCCGCGCAGTAGAGTGTACGCCAAGAGCGGTGCCAGAGGCCAGCGGGGGGTTCCTGTGGAGGCCCTACGGTTTCGGAAGCACCAGGAGCTGGCCCAGCAGGCCGCAGTCCTTGCACCCGGGGCGGCCGGCAGGGGGCTTTCGGTAGCCAGCAAGCGCTCCCAGTTTCACCAGCCAGGGCGGAGGACTACCATGCCGGTCAAATCACCCATGGACGACCCGCCATCCCCCATTCATCTCCTTCAATACGTTCCCGGGTTCGAAACACCCGGTGAGGGACCGCCGCCGCCGCGCGTCGGAGGGAAGAGCTGAGCCATGGCCCAGACGGCGTGGGCCTGGACGGCCCGCTCCTCGTCCCGCAGCGCCTCCCGCAATGCTGTGAGGACAGAGCCCCCGCCGATCTCCCCGAGGGTCCAGGCGGCGGCGAGGCGGACGTGCGCGTCCGGGTCCTTGAGGAGTGCAATGGCGACGGGCACGCCCGAGGATTCCCCGAGCCTCCCTAACGTCCACGCGGCGTAGAGCCGAATGGATCGGTCTGGGTCCTGCAACCCGTGCTCGAGGGAGGGAAGGGCGGCGGGATCGCCCAGGTTGGCCAGGGCCTCGGCGGCGTAGAGGCGGATCGAGAGATGGGGGTGTGTCAAGGCCTTCTGGAGGAGGACGCGGCCGGCATCGTCCCCGATCCGCGCTACCGCCTCTGCCGCGTAGAGCTGGACGTACGAATCCCCATCGGTAAGTCGCTCCCTCAACAGGGGGAGGGCAGAGACATCCTGCAGGTCACCGAGGGCCTCGGCGGCGACCATCCGTACCGCAGCCGCGCTGTTCTCCAGGGCCTCGTGCAGAACAGCCAGGGCCGAGGTCTCGCCGAGGGTGACCAGGGCCCACGCGGCCTTCGCCCGGACGGCCACGCTCGGATCTGCTAGGGCTGCTCTCAGCGGTTGCGCGCTGGAGGAATCCGCCAACCGCCCTAGGGCCTCGGCGGCGCTCATCCGGACGAAGGGCTCATCATCGGCGAGGAGCTGCCGAAGAAGGGGAAGGACCTCATGTCCCTTGCGCTGGCCTAGGGCCTCGGCGGCGAAGGCCCGCACAGAAGGCTCCCCAGAACGGAGGGCTTCCTGCAGAAACGGAATCGACGAGACCCCGATGGTGCGGAACGGCGAGAGGGAGCGGGTGCGGATAAGGCCACTCTCTCCGCTCAATCCCTCTTGGAGGAAGGCGATGCCGATCTCCCGCAGGAGGTCGGGTTCCTCCCTCCCCTGCTGCGACGTGAACTGCAGGTAGACCTCGATTGCCCGCTCCGGTCGGCCCTCCTCAAGGAGGAGATGGATCCTGACCTGGAGACCGTTCGGGGAGGGAGCCTCATCTCGCCCACACCCGAAGGTGAGCAGGAGGGCCACGACGAGGCTCAACGTCAAAGTTCCTGCTCGCAGTGCCGTGTTCCCTTGCAGCAACTCGACCTATTCCTCGAGCAGCCGTCAGGGGTGCTCTGAGGCATCACCGACCGGGAGCCGTCCCCCACGGAGCGATCCGCTCCCGCCCACCGCGGGGTTGGCGCGAATCTTGCTCTCCTCATCCGCCGCGCGCCAACGCGTTGATCCGCTCTTCGATCGCGGTCCGGTCGGGAGCGCTCGGCGCAAGATCCAGATATTCGCGGTACAGGGCGAGGGCCTCGGATCGCTCGCCCAGCCGCTCGAGGAGGCCTGCCAGGTTGCGGGCGATGGTCGTATTGTCAGGCGAAATGCTGCGCGCCTGACGGTACAGTTTCTCGGCTTCCGATAGCCGACCGAGCCGCTCGTGCCGTATGGCCTGCTCGACCAGAGCAGTACCAGTCGGGGGTGGCGCCGCCACCTCACCGGTGTGGGGCCCCACGGTCCCCCATCCGCTCCAGATGGCCGCGACCCCCCCCGTGATCACCACCACGCAGACAGCAATGAGGAAGAAGGTGATACGACGATCCAGCCAGAAGACCGAAAGCGGGATGCGTCGACCCCGGCGGCGGGCAGGCATAAAGGATCCTCCCCTTTGATCGGGTTTGCCCTTTACTATATGGGGTCGTGTGAGGAGGTGTCAATGTGGCTGAAGATCCCGTTCGGCGCCTTTTTCGGTTGCAAATCGGTACTCAGAGGGGTTAGCGTTTAACGGCGCGTCCGAGGCGAAGATTGCCGGAGTTCGAGCTACCATCACACCATGATCCAGATGTTCCATGTCTCCAAGACTTTCGGCAAGGATCTGGAGGCCCTCACCGACGTCACCCTGCACATCAAAAAAGGCGAATTCGTGTTCCTGTGCGGACCGAGCGGGGCCGGCAAGACCACCCTGCTGCGCCTCATCTTCCGCGACGAACTCCCCTCGGCCGGACAGATCCTCGTCAACGGGCGCAACGTCGTGAAGCTCCCCGACCGAGTCCTCCCCGCACTCCGGCGCAGCATCGGGGTCATCTTCCAGGACTTCAAGCTCCTCATGGAGCGGACCGTCTACGAGAATCTCCATCTGGTCGCCCGCGTGGCGGGCATGCCCGAGGCGATCAGCCGACGCAAGATCGGCCATCTCCTGCGCGAGGTCGGCCTCCTGCACAAGGCAAGCCAGACGCCCTACAAGCTGTCGGGGGGCGAGCAGCAGCGTGTCGCGATCGCCCGCGCCCTCATGAATGACCCCCTGATCCTCCTCGCGGATGAGCCGACTGGCAACCTGGACCTGGAGCTCGCTGCGGACATTATGCAGCTCTTGAAAAAGGTTAACACCCGTGGCACGACGGTGGTGGTGGCCACCCACAATGTTGGCATGATCGGTGACGTCGGACGGCGGACCTTGTTCCTGAAGCAGGGACGCATCGTGGAGGAGATCATCTAGTGCCGTCCCACCGCCTTCCCGCAAACACTCCGCTGCGCTGCGCCACCTCCGGTGCTCCCTCCCCTTCGGGGAACTGTGCTATCCTCACCGCGAGTCCGTCGGAGGGCCGTTAAGGATGCAGCGTGTGTGGTTTGCCCTCGAAGATGCCTGGGCGAATTTGCGCCAGAGTGGGTGGGGGACCGTCGCGTCCATCGGGGCCATCGCGGTCTCCTTCCTGGTGGTGGGGATCCTGCTCCTCGTCACCATCAACCTCGGCAGGGTCCTGTCTGCGTGGACCGAGGACTTTCAGGTAATCGTCTTCCTCGAGGATCGGATCACCCCGCCTCAGCGTGCTTTCTTGGAGAAACGGCTTGCCGGCGAGCTGGCGGTCCGGACCGTCACCTACACGTCGAAGGAGGAGGCGCTCAGGCGCTTCCGCCAGGAACTCACGGGGCAGGAGAGCCTGCTCGACGGCCTCGAGGGAAACCCCTTGCCGGCCTCCTTCCAACTGACCATCCACCCGGAGCACCAGACGGCCGAGGGCATGGCCCACCTGGCCGCCGCCCTGAAGCGGATGGAGGGGGTCGAGGACATCCTTTACGGCCAGGAGTGGATCGACCGCCTGACTACCATCGTCCGCATCCTGACGGTGGTCGGCGTCACCATCGGGGGCATCCTCGGTGCAGCGTCCATCTTCATCGTGGCCAACACCATCCGGGTGGCCGTTTACGCCAGGGCCGAGGAGATCGAAATCATGCGCTTCGTGGGGGCGACGCGCGCGTTTATCCGGACCCCCTTCGTGATCGAAGGCACCCTGCAGGGTGGGCTTGGGGCATTGCTGGCTCTCGGCATTCTCTTTCTGGCCCACCGCACCGTCCTGTGGCAGCTCGGGGGCTCCCTGAGCATAATCCACGTTGAAGGTCTGGGGCAGTTTGTCGAACCGCGCGCCGGGCTCGCCTTTGTGGCGTCCGGCACCCTCCTCGGTGCCCTGGGGAGCATGCTCGCGGTCCACCGGTTTCTCAGAACGTAGCAGGGATGATGCGTACCCATCGCTTACACCATAGCTGTTTGGTCCTCCTCGGCCTCATCTGCCTTTCATTCCTGGTGCCCGCGCCCGTCGTACTGGCCGCCTCGGAACACCTCAAGGAGAAGCAGGAGGCGTTTCGGAAGCTGCAGAGAGAGCTCGATGAAGAGCGCCGGCTGGCCGAAGAAAAAACGGCGAAGGAGGCGGCGCTCCGGAGGCAGCTCCGGCGGGTCGAGGCGGATCTCAACGCGAAGGAGGCGGCGCTCCGGAGGCTCCAGGCACAGATCGACCGGCAGGCACGGGCGATCATCGCCCTTACGCCGGAGATCGGCCGCGTCGAGAGCACCCTCGCCGCGACACGAGCCCTGCTCCACCAGCGTCTCCGAGCCCTGTACAAGCAGGGGTACTTCGGGACACTGCTGCTCCTCCTCTCAGCCGACGGTCTGACGGAGGTCGGGCGGCGCATCCGATACCTCTCGGCCATCGCCGCGCAAGACCGACGCCTGCTCCGCCAGCACGTAGAGGCCCTGGCGGAGCTGAAAGAGAAGCAGGACCGCCTCACGAAACACCGGGAGTCCGTAACGGAGAGCCGGGCGCGCCTGAAGGCCACGCGTGCGGCAATCACACATGAAAAGTGGCGGCAGGGGATCCTGCTCGCCAAGGTGAAGGAGGAGAAGAAGGGACACCTGACGGCGATCCGGGAGCTGGAGAAGGCCTCGGCGAATCTCCAGGGCTTGATCGACCGCCTGCGACGTGAGGAGACCTTGAGCCGTCGGGCCCCGGCTCCCCTTGGGGCAGACTCCTCTGCGTCGCTCAAAGGACGCCTGCCCTGGCCCGTCTCCGGCGAGCTCCTCTCCCACTTCGGCCGGCAGCGACACCCTCGCTTCAACACCACCATCATCAATAAGGGGATCGGGATCAGCGCCCCGGCCGGTCACCGGTTTCGAGCAATCTACGGCGGGATCGTCGTCTACGCCGACTGGTTCCTCGGCTATGGGAAGCTCATCATCCTGGACCACGGGCGGGGCTTCTTCACCCTGTACGCCCACGCGGCCGACCTGACGGTCCAGGTCGGCGATACCGTCCAGGCCGGACAGGTGATCGGCCACATCGGAGAGACCGGCTCTCTCGACGGGCCCCAGCTGTATTTCGAGCTTCGCATCCGGGGCAAACCCGAGGACCCCCTGGTCTGGCTGATTCCTCAACGCTGATGCCCCTTTGCCCTGCGAAACCCCCTGTGGTATAGTTCCTGCACCATGCCGGAAGCTGCCGGGTCATGGCTCCCGAACAAAGGAGGTTGGCTACGATGATCGCCGATGGAAAGCGCGGGCGTCTAAAGGTACTGGTGGTGATGGGCGTCTTGACCGTCCTCCTCATCACAGGGGGGGTCAGCCACCGCGTGGTGGCGACGGAAGAGGCCTACGAGAAGCTGAAGGTCTTCTCAGAAGTCCTCTCCCTCGTTCGATCCAACTACGTGGAGGAGGTGGACGCGCAGCAGCTGGTCTACGGGGCGATCCGCGGCTTGCTCGAGTCGTTGGATCCCCACAGTTCCTTCATGTCCCCCCAGGTCTACAAAGAGATGCAGGCTGAAACCCACGGCAGCTTTGGCGGGTTGGGCATCGAGATCACGGTCCGGGATCGTTATCTGACAATTGTGGCCCCCATCGAGGGGACCCCAGCGGACCGAGCCGGCATTCAGGCAGGGGATCGGATCCTCAAGATCGAAGATGAGCTGACCAAGGATATGACCTTGATCGAGGCGGTCCGCAAACTGCGGGGACCCAAGGGGAGCACGGTGGCCATTACGATCGGCCGGAACGGTCAGAAGCCCTTCGACCTCTCCATCGTCCGGGAGATCATTCAGGTCCACAGCGTGAAAGTCCACGACCTCGGAGACGGGATCGGGTACGTTCGCCTGACCTCTTTCCAAGAGCGGACGGCACGTGAACTGGAAGAGGGCCTCGAAGAGCTCGAGGCCAAGCAGGTCAAGGCGATCGTCCTCGACCTCCGGAATAATCCCGGCGGTCTCCTCAATCAGGCCGTCCAGGTCTCTGATCTCTTTCTCAAGAAGGGGCAACTCATCGTCTACACGGAGGGACGCGCCAAAAACCAGGACCTCCGATTCGTCGCGGAGCACCGGACCTCGCTCCCTGGCCATCCGATGGTCGTCCTGGTGAACGGCGGCTCCGCCAGCGCCTCTGAGATCGTGGCCGGGGCGCTGCAGGATTGGAAGCGGGCCGTGATCCTCGGAACGGCCACCTTCGGCAAGGGTTCGGTCCAGACGGTCATCCCCTTGAGCGACGGGTCGGGGCTTCGGCTCACCACCGCGAAGTACTTCACCCCCAAGGGACGAACGATCAATGGGACAGGGATCGCTCCCGACATCGTCGTCGAGCCGTCCAAGCCCGTGAAGCCGGCGCAAGGGGCCGAGACGCTCGAGAATCCCCGCGAGCGTCGGATTGGAGAACAGACCGGCGACACCTCCCGGCCCCTGGGCCCACGTGTCCCCAACCCCAGCGCCGACCCCCAGCTTGGGAGGGCGGTCGACATCCTGAAGGCTACCCTCATCCTTGAACCGGAGGATTGGAAGCCGGCACTCGCGGGGTGAGTGGAGCGCTTTGGGCCCGAAGTGTCGGCCCCGGGGCCAGGGTCGCCTCAGGTTGATCCCGGCCCCGCCCCTTTTCCGGTGAAGGGCGCCGATGGCAGAGTTCGTGCTCGGCATCGAAACCTCCTGTGACGAGACCGCAGCAGCGGTCCTCGAGGGAGACCGGACGCTCCGCTCCAATGTCGTCACCTCCCAGGTGACCCTCCATGCGCCCTATGGCGGGATTGTGCCCGAACTCGCCTCGCGGCGGCACATCGAGACGATCGGGCCCGTGATCCGCCAGGCCCTCGACGAGGCCGGGATCGGGTTCGGGGAGCTCGCAGCGGTCGCGGTGACGGCAGGCCCCGGCCTCGTCGGCTCCCTGCTGGTCGGGGTCTCCGCGGCGAAGGCCATCGCCTACGCCACGAACCGACTGCTGGTGGCCGTGAACCACCTCGAAGGCCACATCTACGGGGCCCTTCTCGATCATGCGGACCTCGGCTTCCCGCTGGTCGCCCTGGTCGTCTCCGGGGGGCACACCCACCTCTATCACGCCCGCGCACCCGGCCAATACCGACTCCTCGGGGCAACCCGGGATGACGCGGCCGGCGAAGCCTTCGACAAGGTGGCGAACCTACTCGGCCTCGGGTACCCGGGGGGGCCTGCCATCGAAGCGATCGCCAAGGAGGGTGACCCGGCCCGCATCCCCTTCCCCCGGGCCATCCTCGGCCACGGCTCGCTCGATTTCAGCTTCAGCGGGGTCAAGACCGCCGTCCTCTATTACCTCGAGGGTCTTGGGCTGCAGGTCAGTGGACCGGGCCGGCCGCGGTCCTTTCAGGGGAGCGGGATGGTGCCGCTCGCCCGGGAGATCGCGGCGGATGTCGCGGCGAGCTTTCAGCAGGCCGTGGTGGAGGTCCTCGTCCGGAACACCATCAAGGCAGCCGAAGCGGTGCACGTGCCGCGGATCGTCCTGACGGGGGGGGTCGCGTGCAACGTGCTCCTCCGCCAGCGCCTGTCGGAGAAGGCCCGCCGCCGAGGATGTGAGGTCTTTTGGCCCCGCCCGCTCCTCTGTACCGACAACGCCGGCATGATTGCGGCAGCGGGGGCCGCCCGACTGGCCCGGGGTGAGGTGGCCGGCTGGGATCTGAATGCGACGGCGGACCTACCCCTGGCCTGAGGACCCTGAGCCGGCGACCCCAACGCCCGGAGATGGCCGGTGAGCCGTCTCGCCATCCTGCAGTACGATCATCCCACCATCCGCCGCCCAAGCGAGCCCGTCCGTGAGGTCGACGGCGACATCGAGCGCCTGATCGCCGACATGATCGAGACGATGTATGTGGCCTCCGGAGTTGGCCTCGCCGCCCCTCAGGTCGGGGTGGCCAAGCAGGTCGTCGTCCTCAACCCGTCCACGACCCAGGACCGCGCTACGCTCCAAGTCCTCCTCAATCCGCAGATCGCGATGGCCGAAGGGCACGGTTACAGCCAAGAGGCGTGCCTCAGCATCCCCGGAGTGCACGAGATGATCCCACGGGCCGAGCGCGTTGTGGTGCAGGGGCTCGACCGCTCCGGGCATCCAATCGAACTCGATGCGTCGGGGCTTCTGGCACGCATCCTGCAGCACGAA
>JBHIAD010000069.1:0-8109 GCA_046758405.1 Methylomirabilales bacterium (SeqCode) | reverse complement strand
ATACACACATGAAGCGAGGGCGAGACGCCATACTTCGCCTCGGACTCTTGTTGACCATCGCGCTGGCCGGCGGCGGGTGTGCGGCTGCCGGCATGGCTGTCGGCCCGCTGATGACGGCGCTCCAGGCCATCGGCGGGCGGAGCGTTGAGCGAACCCTTGCCGCGGATCTCGAGACAGCGTGGACCGCTACGGTGGACACCCTCACCCGGATGGAGATCCGCATCCAGGAGACCGACCGGGACGGGGAGGCCTGGGTGCTGGAAGGTGTCGGGGACGCGGTGACGCTCTACGCAAAGCTGGTGCCGGTGACGCCCCAGATGACCAAGGTCTTCCTTCGGGCAGAGGCGGGGGGGCTCCTCGCGGACAAGGAAACGGCCGAGGAGATTCTGAACCAGGTCACCCTCGCGGTCGTCCCCCCATCCGCCGTGGTCGTGCGCGAGCCGTCCGCCGAGGGGGACACCCTCGTCGAGGAGATGGCCGCGCTTGAGGATAAACTCCGCCAGCTGAAGTCGGCGATCGAGGAGCAGGAAGAGAAACGAGTGGCTCACCCTCCACAGCCCGGTCCGAACGAGGAAGCTCACGCCGTCCTCTCCAATGACTCCCGGATTGTGACAATCCCTCCGTCGTACGGCATCCGTAAACTGCCCGTTGCTGCTGATGGGACAGACGCCTCATCGCCGCCGGTGGGGCCCGATGAGCGGGCAGTCGTGATCGACGACGCACCGCCCGGAATGGACGGAGGGGAGCGAGAAACACTGCCGGCTCCCTTGATCCGTGCACATGTCCTGACCCCTGTCCCCGCGGCACGGGGGAGCAGGCATTCGCCAGCGATCCAGCCGTGAGCGGGGCGAAGTGGGCAATGGTGAAGGTGGGCTGGGCGGAAGTGGAGGGCGGTGTTCTGAGTAAAGAGGTCCTGAACTGACCCAAAAGGAGACTGTGATGTTCCAACGCACAAAAAAGGAAGATACACCTTCCGAGCACCTGAACGACGGGCCCCCACCTACCCTCCTCACCGTCGTTGGAAGTGACGCCAAACTCGAGGGAACGTTCGACATCGCCGACTCGGTTCAGATCGAGTGCGAGGTCGCCGGACAGCTGAAGGTGGGCAAGAGACTCGTCATCGGCGAGAGGGGATCCGTGCGTGCCGACGTGGAGACTGTGGACGCCATTATTAACGGACAGTACAAGGGGAACATGGTGGCGACCGGGAGTGTGGAGATCACGCCCACGGGCCGGGTCGCCGGCAAGATCGAGACCGATTCGCTGGTGATCTCCAAGGGGGGATTCTTCAACGGCAAAACAGTCAAGCTGAAGGAGGTGCAGGCCGAAGAAGGTCTGCCTCCGGCAGACCGTCCGAAGCGGGCCGGCCGGCGTGCTGAACGGAGTCGGAGAACCAGTCCTGCTCTACACGAAGCTGCTGTGCGTCTCGCCGCGGAGGACCACGGTCTCTCTCCGGATGGAAGCGAGATGGCTGCTCGAGGACCAGGAATCGGCGGAGAAGATGCTGGACCAGGTGAACCACTTGCTAGCCCGCCCAAGCGCCGTCGAGCGCGGGCCGTCCCACGGAAGAAGGGACGCAGCGGGAAAACCAAACCCAGTCATGACCACGGCGCCACGGCCGAGCCCCTCCCCCCATTGCCGTCCCGGCCCGATCTGCTTCCTGACGACCTTGGCCTGGTGGAAGGTCCGCCTCGGGGAAACCGACCGGAACGAGAGGACCTGGGTATTGGGAGCAATCAGAAAAGCGGTTCCGCTCTCAGGGGAGTTGATGTGCGTCACGCCGCAGCGGAGGACCATGCCCTCGCTCCGGGCGCAGGCAAGGGGGTTACTCGCCGACCAGCAAACGGCGGAGGAGATGCTGCATCAGGTGAGCCTCTCGCTGCCCCGCCCAAGCGCCGTCGAGCACGAGCCGTCCCACAGAAAGCACGTGGAAAGAAAACCAAGACCAGTCACGACCACGGCCCCACGGCCAAGCTGAAGGAATCGCAGGCTGAGGGAGGCCCGGTGCCAGCTTTCGTGATCGAAGACGCGGGCGAGCCCCTCCCTCCATTACCTTCACGGCCCGATCTGCTTCTTGAAGACCTTGGCCTGGTGGAACGTCCGCCTCGGGGAGACCGGGATCGAGGTCGAGCCGTCCCACAGAAGAAGGGACGCAGAGGGAAAACCAAAACGAGTATTGACGACCGTATCATGGCCAGGCTGAAGGAGTCACCAGTTGCGGGAGGCCCGGCTCCACCTTTCCTCGTCGAAGGCATGGGCGAGCCCCTCCCCCCACTGCCGTCCCGGCCCGATCTGCTTCCTGAAGACCTTGGCCTGGTGGAAGGTCCGCGTCGGGGAGACCGACCGGAACGAGAGGACCTGGGTATTGGAAGCAATCAGAGAAGCGGTTCCGCTTTACGCGGAGATGATGATCCAGGCGACGACCGAGGGACAAGCAGGGCGGATTGGGGGAGGCAGTCAGCGCCTTTCCCTGACGACGATGACCCACTCGGAATCCGATGACATTAGCTGAGTTCAGGAAGCGATATCCTCAGTACCATGACATGCCGGACCAGGAGCTGGCGGAACGGCTCCACCGCAAGTATTACTTTGAGATGTCGTTCGAAGCGTTCGCCCAGCGGATCGGTTACACGCCACCTGCGTCTGGTCCCGTCCCTGTCCAGGAACGGCGGTCGAGGGCGGGGTTCGGCGTTGCGCTTCCCTGCTCGCTCCTCCTCGCAGCGATTATCGCCCTGCTTATCCCCTTGCGACTCGTCCCTCCCCATCGGTCGCCCGGGACGGACTCGATGCCCTCTGTGGATGTCTTCCCTGTCTACTTGGCGTTGCAACCGGTCGAGAAAGACGCACCGCTCAGGTTCTCGCCATCCGGCTTGCTGCGGCCGCCCTTGGTAGCAACCCACCCCGCTGCTTCTGGTTTGTCTGACATACGGGAAGGCGCGCCGGCCGAGACGGAAATCCTGAACCCGCCGCGATCTGCCGCCGTCGCATCCCCCCCCGCCGAATCACACATCGTGAAGGATCCTGATCCTGCCGAGACGGAGGCGCCGAAGGCCGCCGTACCGGTCCCTGTCGAGCGGGCCTCACCCAAAACTCCGTCAAAGGCAGGGCGTAGTGCAGGCTCGTCGGCTCAGGATCCTGCTGTGCCCACGCATGCCTCCCGGCCACGCCCCCCGGTGTCCAAGAGGGCAGCGAAAAGCCAAGGGAGCCGGGCGCCTGACCGCCCGAGCGGGAAGGCCTCCACCGCGAGCGCGCCGTCCCAAAAGCCCGTGCTGCGGCCGCCCCTGAAACCGGCCCATCCCACTGTTCCTCGTTCCCCGGTCAGGCCAGCCGCACGTCCCGGGATGAAACCTCCGAAGCCGTCGCGACCTGCCACCGTCGCGTCGCGCCCCGCCGAATCGCAGACCGCCTCGGATCCCGCCCGAACGAAGCCGAAGACGCAACGCCAAGGGACCCGGGCGGCTCACCGCCCCAACAGGAAGGCGTCCACCGCGAGTGCGCCGACCCAAGAGGCAGCGCGACGGCCGACCATCCCGGTGGGATCCTCAAAAATCCCAGACAGGGAGTCGCTACCCGAGGAGAGGGTCGCTGCGCCCCAACCGATACCGCGGGACACCGCGGGGACCCCGCGGACCGAGGTCCATGCCAAAACAGCACCCCCCGTACCGGCGGCGGCCCGGCCCGCTCATCCCGTGCGGACGGGACCACCGGTGGAGGGGGGCGACCCACTCTTCCCCCGACCGGGGAGGGTATTGGCGGCCGTGCCTACCGCGCCCCATGGAACATCGCTTGAATCGTATGTCGAGCCCAGACCCGGCAAGCTGCTGGTTCGTCTGGAAGGGCCCAAGCCGTGGGTCACCGAGAGCGAGGTCGAGACCGTCTCAGGAAAGATCATGGGCGGCCACCCGGTGAGGCTCGTCCTGTATGTGAACGATACCAGCAGGGAGGTGGTTGATGACCAAGGGTCGTTCCAGGCCAATGTCTCTCTCCAGCGCGGCCTGAACCACATCCGTGTGGTGGCCACCGACTGGCGGGGTGCCGAGTCTGAGGATACGATTACGGTGGAGTATATCACCCCGCCAATGCCAAACGGCATCGCCATCACCACCCCGCGAGACGGACACACGCTGTCCCCCGATGCCCCGCCAGTCATACAGGTAGAGGGGCAGGTTGAAGATCGGGATGTCCCCACCGTCCGGCTTGTTGTCAACGGAAGCCGGATCGCCGTCCCCGTCCACGAAGGGCACTTCCGCAAAGCCATTCCTGCTCTCGATCCGGTGGTTCGTCTGTGGGCTGAGCTCCCGCGCAAGCGCGGGCCACCCCGGCGGACTCAGGCGGTGACGGTCCGCTCGACGTCGCGCAGCCATTCTTTGGGCTTCATCCTGATGGACTGGCCGGAGGGCGCAGTCGGTCATGGCGTGGAAGTAAGCGCAACCTGGCGTGCACGCCCCGAACGTTTAGACTCCCCTGTCCAGAGGGTGCCCTTGAAGGTCCTCGGGGCACAGTCAAACGGTGCTCCGCCCGAGGTCTTCTACATTCGTGCTCTCAAGCCGGGCGTCTACACCTTCATCCTCAAGGCGAGCGAGGTGTGGGCCAGCGGCGTGCGTCCGACTCTGTATCTCCCCGGCGGTGGCCACCTGAACGCCCGGAATCTGAAGTCGTTCTCGCTCATGGGGACGGGAAAGGTCGTCCTCGCAAGAGTGCTGCTCCCCCAAGGTGTGCTGTGGGAGCAGGACGAGTGGTTCACTGGACAGAGCATGAGCGCCGATACCACGACAAAGTTCCGCTTACCCGACGGGATCGTCTGGAGAGAGCGGGAGGGGAATCGCTAGTGAGTCCGTTGCAAGACAAGCCCTTTTTGTACAGCGTCTCCCTCATGGCGGGCGGGCTTCTCATGATCCTGGTGCTCCTCGCCACCGTCGGTGCGACCGTGGCCGATCTCAACGAGGCCGGCAAGGCGGCGTATGCCCTCGGCGATTATGCGGAGGCCGAGCGCCTCTTCAGCCAGGCCAGTGCACAGGCTCCCGGCGACCCGCTTCTCCATTACCACCGAGCCGTGGCACTGACGCGCCTCCACCGGTGGCAGGAGGCATCGGAGGCCTACGAGGCCGTCTTGCGCCTCGGCCCACCCCCGGAACTCGCCGCGGCTGCTCGGGAGGGTTTTCGCACGGTTGTGCCCCTCACCCGAACACGGTCTGACCCAGGCGAGTCCGTGATCTCCCTGCGGCGGACTTTGGGAGGCTGGGTCACAGATGTTGTGTTGAACGGGACGAAAACGGCCCGGTTCCTGGTGGACACGGGTGCGAGCGTATGCGTGATCTCGCCAGAGTTAGCCGGCGTCCTCGGCAACGATCCCGGGCCTGACGCACCGTCCGTCGCGCTGCACACTCTGTCCGGCCGCACGACGGGGACCCTCGTCACTATTGCATCGCTCCGCGTCGGGCAGGCCGAGGCCACGGATGTGCCCGCCGTGATTCACCAACCGGGGCCCGGCATAGACGGGATCCTCGGGAACAGCTTCCTCTCGCTCTACACGGTCACTCTTGACCCAGAGCAGGGCGTCCTGAACCTCCGGCCTCGATAAAGACTTGCCGCTTTCAGAGCCCGCCCCCCGCCACCGCCCTGCGGCTTGGCACCGCCACGGTGGTATCCACGAGAAGGACCCTTCACCTATATATACACCCCTCAGTGTTCCTGGCCCGCACACGCGGGGCGGAGTCGAGGCCCGGAGGGTAGATTATTCACTTCTGTGTGAATAATCCGGGCTGGCGGAACCCTGGGGTGCTGAGGAGGAGTCAGTGAGAGGGGCACGAGCACGGGTTCCGTGAGGGATGGCACTCAGCCGGACTGAGGAAAAGAAAGCAGAAGATGTCCTATCTCGTTTGGGTTGGTGGTTTCACGGGAGCGGACTCGGGGATCAGCCTCGGCGCCATGTGGTACTCCCGGAGCCGCTCCTCGAACTGGACCCCCCCGCGGTGGCCGATCCACCTCACATACCAGCGGACCTCGGGGGCGAACCAGTACTGGTCCGAGTCCCGGCTACTCCCCTCGCGGACCACTTTGAGTGCAGGGAACCGCCCAGCGGGAACTTCGACGGTCTCGGCAGCTACCACGGCAAAGGTATCGCTAACCTTTCTGTTCTTTTCCAGTCCCTCGTAGACACCCCGATGGACCCACCGACTTCCGACTTCCAAGGGCCAGATAAACCACGGCTGTGGAGGAATCATGCGTGCCTCGATCCGCAAGTCCCGCGAAATGCCAGACCATCGGAAGTCGAGAGTGAAATACTGTTCACTGTCTCCGACCCGTACCACGTAATACCGGACCTTATTGACCTCTCTGATCTCCAAGACCTCCACAGTCTTGGTCCCTGTGTTGGTTCCGCTCGTCCAGTCATACACCCACCGGTCGCCGGGTCGCCACTCGGGGCGCGCGTTGGCGCGGACGATGGGCGGGGGGACTACCCCGGCGGGTGCAGTTGCAGTGTCTCGGGCGGCACAGGCCACAAGCCAGAGGGCGATGATGGTGCTCAGAAAGACCGCCCACCACGGGGCACGCACATAGCCATACACGGTCACCATTATAGTCCTATCATCCACGAGGCGGAGGGGATGTCAAGCACCAGGTACGCAGAGCCACTCGGGGTGGCGTGGCCAGATGCTTCTGGGTCCTGGCCCCGCTGGAGCGCAAAATTTTCACTGCCAACGCTCTTCCCGTACACCCCTCGCGAGGCCCAGATCCATATCTGCCCATTTGGAAAGGAGTTAGCAGGTCGCACATGCTGGAACGCAGTTTGCAGTATCTCCCGCCAAGTAGCGAAAACTCCTTCAAAATGTGCTAGAATTTCCTACCGGAGGGCCATACATGGAGCCACAGTATCCCCCGTTCCTCGTCGAGCCAGATCCCATTGATCCAGACGCGGAGGAACCCCTCGAAGTGCCTGATTACTACGATGTCATCCAGGCTGAATGGTTGAGGTCGGATGAGGAGGATGAGGAGGAGAAGGATCTTCATCAGCCCGTCACCCCTGTAGACCCCCCGCGGGAGTAAGCCTCTATGTTCGATCCACTTTCCCTGCTGTACGGACTCTACGAGCGGCGCCTCCTCCGCGATGTCCAGCGCCATCCCCTGCCCCGCCACATTGGCCTGATCCTGGACGGGAACCGACGGTACGCACGCGACCTCGGACTTGAAGGCCCCCTGGCGGGGCACCGCGTCGGGGCAGATAAGCTCGAGGAGGTGATGGACTGGCTGGAGGAGCTGCAGATCCGGATCACCACCCTCTTTGCCCTCTCTACCGAAAATCTCACCCGCTCCCCGTCAGAATTGAACGGGATCATCACGCTCATCGAGGACAAGCTGCGTTCGGTGGCTGTCGACCCCAAGATCCACCGGAAAGGGGTCCGGGTCCGGGCGGTCGGGCGGATGGAGATGCTCCCTGCCTCGCTGCAGGACGCCATTGCCCTGGCCGAAGAGGCGACGCGGGAACACGAGAACTTTTACCTCAACATCGCGGTGGGCTACGGGGGGAGGCAAGAGATTACGGACGCCGTGGGGCTGCTCTTGCGTGAGCGGGCCCGGCGCGGGGAGTCACTGGCCAAGGCTGCTGAGGAGATCACGCCGGAGGAGATCGGCAAGTACTTGTACACCTACGACATGCCCGACCCAGACTTGATCATACGCCCCAGCGGCGAGGTGCGCCTCTCGGGTTTCCTCCTCTGGCAGAGCGCGTATAGCGAGTTCTATTTCTGCGACGCCTACTGGCCTGCGTTCCGCAAGATCGACCTGCTCCGCGCCATCCGGAGCTACCAGCAGCGGAAGCGCCGGTTTGGCACGTAGGAGCGGAGAGTGGAATGTTGAGAGTCCAGAGACAGGAGACCGGGGAGCAAGCTGGATTGCGGATTTGGGATTTCGGATTGCGAATTTGCAGAAGCTACGCCCTGAAAATGAAACAAATCCGAAATTCGAATTCCGAAATTCGAAATTTCACCTGCTCTCAACTCTAGACTCTGAACTCTCGACCGGGGACTGAACACTGGGGACCGGGGACAGAAGAGCATGGAAGACAAAGTTATCCTTGTGGATTTATCCGGCCAAGAAATCGGCGTTGGG
>JBHIAD010000068.1:0-8154 GCA_046758405.1 Methylomirabilales bacterium (SeqCode) | reverse complement strand
CGGGATTCCCTACCAGCGCTGCGGGAAGGTGATCGTGGCCACGGCGGAGGAGGAGCTGCCGCGCCTGGATCGGCTTTACGAACGGGGGGTCGCCAACAGAGTGCCCGGCCTCGAGCGGGTGGGCCCAGAACGGCTTCGGGAGATCGAGCCCTCCGTCCCCGCGCTCCGGGGGATCTACTCCCCGGGAACCGGGATCGTCGATTATCGTCTCGTGGCGGCCACGATGGCAAAGGTTCTGGAAGGCCGGGGGGCTGCCGTTCTCACTGGAGCCCGCGTGGCAAAGATCGCCCGTGCGGACGGCCGGCTTGTCCTCGAGACCCCCCGAGGGGCCATCTCGGCAGGGAGGCTTATCAACTGCGCTGGCCTGTACGCCGACCGAGTCGCCCGGCTCGCCGGGGTGCGGACCGGTCTTCAGATCATTCCTTTTCGCGGGGAGTACTATCACCTTCGGCCGGAGCGGCGGCATCTGGTGCGATCTCTCATCTACCCGGTTCCCGACCCGGCCTTTCCCTTCCTTGGCGTCCACTTCACCCGGACGATCCAGGGGACGGTGGAGGCGGGGCCCAACGCCGTCCTCGCCTTCGCCCGCGAGGGGTACTCGTACCGGCAGATCCGCATCCGGGAACTGGCCGAGTTCCTCGCCTATCCGGGGTTCTGGCGCATGGCGGCGCGCTACTGGAGGATGGGCCTGTATGAGATGTACCGGTCCCTCCATAAGGCCGCCTTTCTCCGAGCCCTGCAGCGCTTGCTCCCGGCCATCACCGCAGCCGACCTCCTCCCCGGGGGGGCCGGGGTCCGGGCGCAGGCGGTTGAGCGTGACGGCTCGCTCGTGGATGACTTCCGCATCGTGGAGACGCCGCATGGAATCCATGTGTTGAACGCCCCCTCCCCCGCGGCGACCGCCTCCCTCGCGATCGGTCGCCACATCGCCGGCCTGGCGGCGCGGACAGTGACCTCGAGGACCTCCTGATCGGTTTCGATTCGCGTCGGGAGTTCATAGAGGTCGGGGCGCAGGATCAGGTTCTCCAGGGCCGCCGTGGCGGAGGCGATCAAGACGGGCCGTCCTCGAGGCGGACCTCGTGGACGACGACGAGGAGGAAAGCAGCGCTGCAGGGGGGGTCAGACAGGAGAGCGTGTCGGCCGCATCGCCGACCGAAACCCTCGCACCGGCTCATTCCTTGGACTGATGTGGGCAGGAGAGGGATGCCCGGGAGTTCTCTCCCCGGGCATCCTGCCCGTCACGGGTTATGTCGTGGCGGAGGATGCATCTTCCTTCTGGTTGAGCAAGGCCTCGCGCTCGCGCATGAACGCCTCGCGCCCCGCCTCGTACGCCGAAAGGACCGAGTCTTTGCCCTGGTCCAGGGCGTCTTCGATCCGGTCCCGAATCTCCTCCGCGGTATCCGTCGCCCGTTCCCGAAAGTCTTCGGCCAGGTGCCGGATCCGCACGCGGGTCCGCTTTCCCGACTCGGGGGCGTACAAAAGCGCCATACAGGCCCCGAGGAATCCGCCGAGCAGGAAGGCCAGGAACAAGGAAGCCCCACCTTCGTCGCGATCGTTCGCCATGGAAGTCACCTCCTCTTGATGAGATACTTGCGCAGCAGGTGCCAGGTCCCTGTGCGGAGACCCACCACCATGCCTGCAAGGGTCAACAATCGGGGATGCAAGGTCCCCCGGATGATATCGCTCGTGTTTCGAATGGTCTCACCGAATGTGGCGAGGGCGTCAACGGTTCCCCGGACTCGATGGAGCTCGACCTGCACCCCAGCCGAGGCCTTATTCATGTTCGCAGCCACCTCACGAACATTGGCCAGGGTTGGCCTGAGCTCCATGTCCATGGCCCGGATCAGGTCTTCGAGCCGGCGCAGGGTCTCTCGCATCTGACGGAGCACGGGTATCGCCGCGATGGCCGCAATCAGCGCCGAGCCCGCCATCAGGACCAGGGCGATGGCGATGACGAGGAGGACCGGCTGGTCCATCTCAGACCACTCCCTCCTGCCGAAGGGCAGTCACGGCCTCTTCCGGCATGCCGAGCCAACTCTTCAGCACCTCGGCGGTGTGCTCTGCCAGCATGGGGGGATGACTGACGACCGTCCCGGCCGTTTCGGAGAGCTTGATGGGCACACCCGTCACCCGGACTGAGCCGAGCTTCGGATGCGGTGCGTCGACCACCATCTCGCGGGCCTGAAGCTGCGCACTGGCGAAGACTTCAGCCAGCGACCGGATTGCCCCACAGGGCACTCCCGCCTCGTTCAGCACGCTCAGCCACTCTGCCACCGGGCGCTTCCGCAATTCCGGTTCGAGGATGCAGCGCAGTGCTACCCGGTGCTCCACCCGCTTTGCCCCTGTCACGAAGCGGGGGTCCGTGCTCAGCTCCTCTCGGCCCAGGGCCTTGCAGAATCGGATCCAAAGCTGGTCATTGCCGACCGCGACCGTGAAATACCCGTCTGAGGCTTGGAAGGGCTCATAGGGGGTGATGGTCGGGTGGAGATTGCCCATGCGCTTTGGGCTCTGACCGGTGGCGAAGTAGATGCCGGCCTGGTAGGTGAGGAGTGATACCATCGAATCGAGGAGCGCGATGTCGACGTATTGCCCCCGTCCGGTGCGCTCGCGTGCGAGAAGCGCGAGGGCGATCCCCTGGACTGCATACATCCCAGCCACGATATCCGCGATCGACGTCCCCACCTTGGTGGGGGGGCCCTCGGGGTCGCCCGTGATGCTCATGAGCCCGCTCTCCCCTTGCACGATCAGATCGTAGCCGGGGCGCATCGCGTCGGGTCCGGTCTGGCCGAATCCCGAAATCGAGACGTAGATGAGCCGGGGGTTCAGGACACGCACCGCCTCGTACCCGAACCCGAGCTTCTCCATGGTGCCGGGACGGAAGTTTTCGGTGAGGACGTCCGCCTGCCGGATGAGGTCGGTCAGGCTCTCCTTCCCCCGCGGCGCCTTCAAATTCAGGGTGAGGCTCTTCTTGTTGCGGTTAATGCTCAGGTAGTAGCCGCTCTCGCCGTCTAGAAAGGGTGGACCCCATCCTCGGGTGTCGTCTCCGCCCTCCGGGTTCTCCACCTTGATCACCTCGGCCCCCATGTCGGCCAGGATCATGGTGCAAAAAGGCCCGGCGAGGATCCGGCTGAGATCGACGACCTTGAGTCCTTCGAGTGGCTTCACACCGCTCCCTCTTCAGTATCTGCAGGGCAACCTGTCGAGGGCAGAAAACCTTGACGCCGGCGGCCCCGGGTCCCTGTGAGCACTTGCCCTCTCTGGGGAGGGGAGAGTCCTCGAGGAGGCACGTGCAGATCCCAGGTCCCCGGAACTGACACTCGGCGATCTCTCGATGGTGAGGGCAGAGGAACGTGGCGGAGGACACACGCCGCTCGTTCCTGCGCCGCGATGGAAGCTGAAAATAGCACACCGCGCAAGGGCCTGTCAAGGTAGCTTCGCGTCCGCCCGGGCTACTCGGGTGGGCCACTCCTGCCCAGCTGCACTTCATGGTAGAATCGTGCGGATCGAATATCGAGTATGGTTGCACGGATCTGGGTCCTCACGGAGAGGAGGAGCAAAGCGCACGGAGATGCGTGAACTTGAGATCGCTATCCAAGTAGCCCAGGAGGCTGGCAGCCTCCTGGTGAAGCGGCTTCTGGTCGAACGCCAGGTTCGGTACAAGGGACCGGCGGATCTGGTGACCGATGCCGACCGGGCCTCGGAGTCTCTGATCGTCGAGCGCCTGCGGCGGGACTTCCCAGGTTACGGGATCTTGTCGGAGGAGGGGAAGGGATGGCAAGGGGACGGGCGACACCAGTGGATCGTCGATCCCCTCGATGGGACCACCAACTATGTGCACGGGTTTCCTTTCTTCGCGGTCTCCATTGCTCTCGCGGTGGAGGGCCAGGTACGGCTGGGGGTGGTGTATGACCCGCTGCGCGGTGAGCTCTTCCAGGCGGTGCGGGGGGAGGGGGGGCTGCTCAACCACACGCCGCTTGCGGTGTCTGAGGTCGGATGCCTCGAGGAGGCACTCCTCTGCACCGGCTTCCCCCACACGGCCGGTAAGGTGACCCGTGAGAACCTGGCCTACTTCGGTGAGTTCCTGCTCCGGGCGCAGGCCGTCCGTCGTCCCGGGTCCGCGGCCCTGGACCTGGCCTACGTCGCGGCTGGTCGCCTGGATGGCTTCTGGGAGCTGACCCTCAGCGCATGGGATATGGCGGCAGGTGTCCTGCTCGTGGAGGAAGCGGGGGGCCAGGTCTCCAGCCCGAGCGGCGAGCCTTTCAACCTCTTCCACCCGGCCGTGGTAGCGAGTAACGGCAAGATCCATGCGTCAATGCTCCAGGTACTGAGCCGGCAGGGCGGCTGACGGACGCGGCTGCGCTCGCGGACGTTGCCGCATGACTCGGAAGCGGTCCAGGCAGCTAGTCCTTCACCTTACGACTCTTTCGAGTCGAGAGCTTTGTGCTGGCCCTAGGAGCCCCTTTACCCTTAATCTCCCGACGCGGCGGTAGATCGCGCTTGCGGTGAGGCCCGTCCGCTCAGCAATTGCTCTCTGAGTCAGGCCCTGGCTGAAGAGGGAGAGCAGCTCTTCATCGATCACCTTCCGGTCAGGCTGGACCGAGCTGGCAGGGGGAAGGTAACGTATCGAGCTCGCAGCTCGGCGAGTCTGCGCTGCACCGCTGCCCGGTGCATGCCCTTCCGCTTGGCAATCTTTCCTGCCCCTAAGCCTTGTTGGGTGAGCTGGATCAGCTCCTCGTCGGTGACCTTCCGGTTGGGTGGATTCGCGCGGGGTTTGGGGCGGGGAAGGACAACCCCGCGAGCCCGTAACCTTGCGAGCCTGGTCCGGACACTGCTCGAACCGATACCCGTGCGTCGTCCAATCTCCTCCGAGTTGAGTCCCTGGGAGCTAAGCTGGATCAGCTCCTCATTGGTGACCTTCCGGTTATGGGGGATCGGGCGGGGTGGCGGAGGCGGAAGCTGCATCCCCCTTGCCCTGAGCTTCTTGAGGCGAAGGCTGATGGCGCTGGAGACGACGCCCTTCCGCTTGGCGATCGCCCTGTTGGTCAGGCCCTGAGCGCGGAGCTGGATCAGCTCCTCGTCGGTGATTTTCCTGTTGGGTCGGTTCGGGCGAAGCTTGGGCCGGACAATGGGAACGCCACGAGCCCGTAGCCTCCTGACGCGTTTCTGGATGGCCGTTGGGGCAATACCTTTCGGTTCAGCGATCGCGTTGTAAGTCAGGCCCTGACCGAGGAGGGTGAGCAGCTCCTCATCGGTGACCTTCCGGTTGGGTGGATTCGCGCGGGGTTTGGGGCGGGGGAGGGTAACACCGCGAGTCCTCAGTTTTGCGAGCCTGCGGCGCACCGCTCTGTGATGCACACCTGTGTGCTTTGCAATCTTGGAGGACCCCAGGCCCTGCAAGGTAAGCTGGATCAGCTCCTCATCGCTCACCTTCTGGAGCCGGCGGTGGAGGGCATGGACCCGAGCACTTGTCTTGCGGCGCAGCTTGGTCTCCATCCTCCAGGTGGAGCCGGGCTTGGTGGCCGCTCTCGTTCGGTACACCCAACCGGGAAAGCGGAGCGGCAGCCGCCCGGTGTCTCTCATTGCGTTCAGCATCGCGGCCAACCGTTCTGAAAGGTCCTTGGAGATGAGGCCGGTCGTTCGGTTATAGCCCCACTTGGCCTTATAGTCTTCCGACAGGAGGTGATGGCGGAGCCTGAGATGCGAGGGAAGGGCCCGGAAGAGGCCACCGCACTCCAAGCAGACAACGTCCTCCTCGCGGATGGCCTCCAGGATGTGCGTGCGGTAGTAGGCGACTGGCACGTACTTCCGCTTCCGCCTTCGTGGGGTGAGAAAAGGGTTCACGGGTACCTCTGCTTCCGCCTGGGGCATGAGCTCTGTGGTGATGAGAAGCGCCTGTCTTCCCACGCTGACGAAGGCTGATCCTTCTTGCGCCCTTGCGCCGGTATCCATCTTAGCACATCCCATGAGAACCGGGCTGTGGGCGGGAATGGAGGACTGGCAGGCGATTGCGCCGGATCCGGAAGCTCCCTTGGTGGCCCACCGAAAGGCGCCCTGTCGCCCAAGGGTCAGGACTTCTTGAGCCGCTTGAGGAGGGCCGGGAGGGGGAGGGCGTTCAGCACGTCCTTCTTCTCCACCCAGCCGCGTCGGGCCGTGGCCACGCCGAGCGCCATGTGGTCGAAGTTTGACAGCGTGTGCATATCGGTGTCGATGACGAAGGAAAGCCCTGCCTCTTTCGCTGCCCGGCACAGGGCATCCCCTAGGTCCAGGCGGAAGGGGGAGGCGTTCACCTCCACCGCCACCCCCCGCTCCTTGGCCGCGCGGAAGATGAGGTTGGTGTCAAAGGCATAGCCCTCCCGCTCCCCAAGCATCCGCCCGGTGGGGTGACCGAGGGCCCGGACGTAGGGGCTCTCCAGGGCCTTCAGGAGCCGCGCCGTCATCCGCGCCGGGTCCTGCCGGAGCCCGGAGTGGACGGAGGCGACGACGAAGTCAAGGTCCGCCAAGACCCGATCGGGGAAGTCGAGGCGACCGTCGGCGAGGATATCCACCTCGGTTCCCCGCAGCACCCGGAAGCCTTTCAGCCGTCGGTTGATGGCGGCGATCGTTTCCCCCTGTCGGCGCAGCCGATCCACCGTGAGTCCCCTCGCCACGCCGAGGGACGGGGAGTGGTCGGTGATGGCCACATATTCGTAGCCGCGGTGCCGGGCGGTCTCGACGATCTCCTCCAGGGGATGGTCACCGTCGCTCCAGTCGGTGTGGACGTGGAGGTCGCCCCGGATGTCGGCGACGGTGATGAGGTCGGGCAGCCGACCCGCGAGGGCCGCCTCGATCTCGCCGCTGTCCTCCCGGAGTTCAGGGGGGATCCCGGGTAGGCCCAGCCTGTGGTAGATCTCCTCCTCGGTCCTCCCCCCTACCCATTTCCCGGTCCGCTCGGTGAAGAGGCCGTACTCGCTCAGCTTGAGGCCTCTCTTGCGCGCGAGCTCGCGGAGGCGGATGTTGTGGGCCTTGGAGCCGGTGAAGTAGGCCAGGGCGGCCCCGTAGGCTCTCTCCTCCAACACCCGGAGGTCGACCTGGATGCCCTCGGAGGTCCGGATACTCGCCTTGGTCTCTCCCCTGGCTAGCACGTCACTCACTTGGGGCAGGCCGAGGAACGCCTCCATGACCAGCTTTGGCTGTTGGGAGATCGCCAGGATATCGATGTCCCCTACCGTTTCCTTCATCCGGCGGAGGCTGCCGGCATAATCGACCCGGCGGACCCCCTTGATGTCTCTGAGGGCGCCGATGATGGTCTCCGCCAGGGAAAGCGCCCGGCCGAGGGGCGTCCGGTCTGAGGCCCGCTTCAACTCTTCGATTCCCTTGAGGACATTGGCCTCGGTCTTGGCGCCGAGGCCCGGTAGGCCGTGGAGACGGCCCGCGCGGGCAGCCCCTTCCAGGGCCTGCAGGCTGTCGATCCCCAGGGCGTCGTACAGGAGCTTCACGGTCTTGGGGCCCACGGTGGGGATCTCCAGGAGGCGCAGGAGACCTGGGGGGAGACCCCCCCGGACCTGGTCGTACTCCCGGAAGGTCCCGGTCTCCGCGATCTCCCTGATCTTCGCGGCCAGGTCCTTGCCGACACCGGGGACCTCCTCCAGGGTGCCCCGCTCGATCAGGTGGCGGACCTCTTCGCCGAGCCCGGCAATCGTTTCTGCGGCTCGGCGGTAGGCGCGGACCCGGAAGGGATTCTCCCCGCGAAGCTCCAGGTAATCGGCGGCCTCCTTCAGGACCTGAGCGACCCGGACGTTGGACACACCCTCTCTCCTTTCCGAGCATTATCCTAAGTAGGGCTTGCCGGTGGCAAGGGGGAGCGCTCAGCGGCGGGACGAGAAGCGGACCAGGCTCTTGCCGATCGCCCGGAGTTTCGCGGGGAGTTCGCTGCGGCGCCGCCAGAAGAGGCGGACCCGCTCGCCGAAGCTCAGCGTCGAGAAGAAATAGATGTCATCCACCACCTCGAGTAAGACCCGTTGGCCGACCTTCAGGTCTCCAATCTCGGCCTCGTGGCCGTGACAGAGGAACCGTGCCCCCTCGGCGAGTTCGACCAGCGCGAGGGGAAGGGGGGCTGAGAAGCCCTCGGGCGGCGTGTAGAGAACCGTGTAGGAGAGGAGTTCCCCGACGTTCGGC
>JBHIAD010000067.1:0-8310 GCA_046758405.1 Methylomirabilales bacterium (SeqCode) | reverse complement strand
ACTCGCCGGAAGAGGGAGGCGGCCTTCTCGAAGGCAAAGACATCGCGATAGGCCATCCCCATGAAGTAGAAGAGGGTGGCATCGTGCGGCAAGGTTTCCATCCCCTTCGCAAACGCCTGCTCTGCACGGCGCAACCAGTCCGCGGGCTTCAGAATCGTCAGGACCCGAATCAGACCAACCTGAGTCTGGACCCCGTTGAGCTTGCGCGCGGACTCCAACACCAGAAAGGCTGCATCGCTGTGCCCCCGATGGGCCTCGACGAGTGCAATGCCAATCATGGCCGGCACATGGTCCGCCTGGAGGCTCCTCGCCCGTTCAAACTCGGCCAGCGCATTCTCCCACTCCCCTCGTTCGAGAAACTTCATCCCGTTGGCGTAGGCGTAATCCGGATTATCTACGACCGCCACGAACTCCAATCCCACGGCGCAACTCCACAGGAGACTGGCAAGGACAAAGGGCAGTATGCCACATCGTCCCGCCGTCATGCGCCTGCCCCGGCCGGAACCCCACCAGAGCCGGCGTGAGAGACATCCGCGAGGATGTTGGCGAGGGCCTCGAGTAACTCCGTGAGCCCCGCCCCCGTCTTCGCGGAGACCGCGATGTGCCCCTTCCCCCGTCGACGCTGCAGAGCGCTCAGCTCCTCACAGTCGAGGAGATCCACCTTGTTGTAAACGGTAAGCGTCGGCTTGGTAAGAACCCCGAGCTCCCCGAGGACTCCTTCCACCGATCTCCGCTGTTCAGGCCAGTGCGGGTGGGCCGCGTTGATCACGTGGAGCAGTATGTCGGCTTCCACCACTTCCTCAAGTGTCGCCTTGAAGGACACGACAAGCTGGTGGGGCAGTTTCCGGATGAAGCCCACCGTGTCCGTCAACAGAAATACGCCTCCGCCGGGGAGCACTACCTGGCGCGTCGTGGGATCCAGTGTCGAGAAAAGGCGCCCCGCGATGGCCACACCAGCACCGGTCAACGCATTCAACAATGAGGACTTCCCCGCACTCGTATACCCTACCAGGGCCGCCGTTGGTACCCCACGCCTCTTGCGGGGGGACCGGAGGAGCGCCCGGTGGCGCCGTACCTTCTTCAGCTCCTCCTGAATCTTCGCGATGCGATGCCGGATCCGCCGGCGATCCACTTCAAGCTGTGTCTCACCAGGACCCCGCGTCCCGATCCCTCCCCCGAGCCGTTCGAGGTGGCTCCACTGCCCGGTGAGCCGTGGCAGGAAATACTGGAGCTGGGCGAGCTCCACCTGCAACTTCCCCTCTTTGGTCCGCGCGCGCTGCGCGAAGATGTCCAGAATGAGCCCGGTCCGGTCAATGACTCGGCACCCGATCCTCTCCTCCAGGTTCCGTTGCTGCGTCCCAGAGAGATCGTCATCGAAGATCACCAAATCGACGCCGTTCGCGCACACCCGCCGGAGGTCATCAACCTTCCCCGAACCAATAAAAGTGCGGGGATCCGGGCTCTGTCGCTCTTGCAGAACCGTCTCACACGGGTTCGCCCCTGCAGAGCGGGTGAGCTGCTGAAGCTCGCCGAGGGCCTCTTCCGCCTCCCACCGCGGTTGCTTCGGCAACCGGAGTCCGACCAGCACCGCCCGTTCAGGGGCGCGCCGGCCCGGCGGTCTTCCTCCCTCGAACTCAGTCCCTGAACGTCCCTCCATCGAATCCCTCACAGCATACTCCGCTCGCACGAAGAGCGCGCTGGGGACGGCGGGGTACTCGTCCCCGCAGCTCTCCTACACCTGGAGGGTTGAGCGCGAGCCCGTAGACAAAGGGTAACCCGGTGCCGGTTCCCCTCACGGAATGTGCCACCGTGCAGAAGCGCGTCTGCGAGAGAGAATCCGTGTGGCACTAGGTCAGTCTTCCCTTCAGCTCCCGGGCGCGTTCGAGCTCGGCCATAATCGCCTCACCGTCCCCTTGGGCAATTGCCTCGGTGATCCGCTCCAGCGACCCACGGAATCGAGTGAGGGCACGAAGGATCGCCTCGCGATTCAGGAGGAGGATGTCTCGCCACATCCCGGGATTGCTGGCCGCGATCCGGGTAAAGTCCCGGAACCCACCGGCGCTGAACTGCACCAGGTCCACCCCTTCCCCCTCGCGATCGAGCACCGCATTCACCAGGGCGTAGGCGACCACGTGGGGCAGGTGGCTGACCGCACCGAAGATCTCATCGTGGTCGCCGGGCGCCATCGTGACCACCCGAGCGCCGAGCCCCTCCCAGAGCGCCCGGACCGCCTGGGTTGCCGCGGAAGCCGTGCAGGCGGTCGGCGTCAGCACACACAGATGTCCCTCAAAGAGGTTCCCCGAGGCCGCCTCGGGTCCCGAACGCTCCGTCCCCGCAATCGGGTGGCCCGGCACATACTGCACACCGTCGCCCAGTGCGCGCTCGAGGACCGGCACGATGGCACCCTTGACACTCCCGACGTCCGTCACGACGACTTGCGGGGCGAGTCGCGCACCCACCGCCGCCGCGACCCTCTCCATGGCTCCCACGGGGACCGCAAGGAGGACCAGCTCGGCCTGCTCCAGGCCAGAGTCAATCTGCTCCAATGCCTCATCCACGAGACCACGGCGCAGTGCGGTCCGCCGGTGCCCCGGATCGGTGTCAACGCCAATCACCCGCGCCGCAAGGCCTCGGGTCCGGCATCCATGAGCCACGCTCCCGCCGATGAGACCAAGACCGATCACGCCAACGGTGGCAAACCGTGGTATCGGGGCGCCCATGGTGCCGGCTAGAGGGACCGGCCCACAATCGGGGCCAGTTGACTGATTGCCGCCAACAGGGTCTCGAAGCGCTTTGGGAGAAGTGACTGGGCCCCGTCTGAGAGTGCTTCCTCGGGCCGTGGATGCACCTCGATCATCAGCCCATCCGCACCGGCGGCGATGGCCGCGAGGGCCATAGGGGCGACGAGATCCCACTTGCCGACCCCGTGGCTCGGATCGACGATGACCGGGAGATGGGTCAGCTGTTTCAGCGCAGGGACAGCACTCAGGTCAAGGGTATTCCGGGTATAATCTTCGAAGGTCCGGATCCCTCGTTCGCATAAGATGACGTCGTAGTTCCCCTCCGCCATGATGTATTCCGCAGACATGAGGAGCTCCTTCATCGTCGCCATCATCCCCCGCTTCAATAAAACCGGCCTGCGGTGACTGCCCACCTCCTTGAGCAGGCGGAAGTTCTGCATATTCCGGGCACCGATCTGGATCACATCGGCATACTGCATCACGAGATCGGTGTCGCGAGGGTCCATCAGCTCGGTCACAATCGGTAGCCCCGTTATATCCCGTGCCTCCGCGAGGAGCTTGAGGCCGTCCTCTCCCATGCCCTGGAAGGTGTACGGTGAGGTGCGCGGTTTGAAGGCACCCCCGCGGAGCAAGGCCCCGCCCGCCCGCTTCACGATCCCCGCCACCTCGAGCAGCATGTCCCGGCCCTCCACGGAGCAGGGTCCTCCGATGATGGCCAACCGCTTCGCCCCTATCGCGGCACCCCCCACCTGCACCACGCTGCTCTCGGGCCGAAAGTCCCGACTGGCGAGCTTGAAGGGTTTCAGGATTGGGTGGACCTCCTCCACGCCCGGGAGGGCCTCGAAGGGGACCTCCCGCAGGACCCGCTCGTCTCCAATCGCCCCGACGATGGTCCGCTCGATCCCCCGGGAGATGTGAGGCGTCAGGCCGTTCCCCCTGATCTTCGCCACGACCTGGTCGATGTCCTGCTGGGTGGCTGTCGCCTTCATGACGATGATCATGCTCGACTCCTCTCCCTGGTGTCCCGATCGGGACCCCGGAGGGTTAGCGCGCGATGACCGCGCTCAGGGCTTTCAAGAATCGTTCGTTTTCGGCCGAAGTTCCGATGCTCACCCGGATCCACTCCGGGAGTCCAAAGGCTTCCATCGACCGGACAATGACCCCCTGCCGGAGCAACGCGTCGCTCACCGTCCTTCCTTCCCCGACGCGGACCAGCACGAAGTTCGCCACGCTGGGGATAAAGGGGAAGCCCCTCGTGGTGAAGGCCTCTTGCAACGTCCGGCGTCCCTCTTCGTTCGTGCGCACCGTCGCCTTCACGTGGGCCTCGTCCGCGAGGGCCGCCCGCGCTGCTACCTGGGCCAGCACATTCACGTTGAAGGGTTGCCGGACCCGGTCCAGGACCGCCATGAGCGGTGCCGGCCCCACACCGTAGCCGATGCGAAGCCCGGCCAATCCATAGACCTTTGAGAAGGTCCGGAGGGTGAGGACCAAGCGCCCCGCCCGAATCGCCGCAAGCGGATCGGGGCGGAGGCCCGGTGGCAGGAACTCCCGGTAGGCCTCATCGATGACCACGATCACCTCGGGTGAGATCCGATCCCAAAAGGCCTCGAAGGCCTGCGGCGCGACGGCGGTCCCAGTCGGGTTGTTCGGGTTGCTGACGAACACCAGCTTGGTGCGCGGCCCGACGGCCCGCCCCATCGCCTCGAGATCATGGACGAAGTCCCGTAGCGGCACCGCCCGCACCCCACAGCCGACCGCCTGACAGAGTTTGCGGTAGATGAGAAAGGTCGGCTCTGCCATGACCGCCTCATCCCCCGAACTGAGGAACGCTCGAGCCAGGAGTTCGAGCAACTCGTTCGAGCCGTTGCCGAAGACAAGGCATGCCGGTTGCACATCGAGCTGCAGCGCCAGGGCCTCCCGAAGGAACGGGCATCCCCCCTCCGGGTAGCGGTGGACCTCGGCGAGGGCTTCGCGCATCGCCTCGACCGCGCGAGGGGATGGTCCGAGCGGGTTCTCGTTGGAGGCCAGCTTGATGGCCCCCGTGAGGCCGAGCTCTCGCTCCACCTCGGCGATCGGCCTGCCCGCCGTATAGGGGGTGAGCCCCAGTACTTCAGGGCGCGCCAGGCTCTCGACGATCGCCTGGAGATCCTTCACCCTGCTCCCATCCCGACTCAACACGCCTTGCTCCACTGTGCGGGGCTGCTCCCTCGCCCATCCCCCGCTCCCCTGTACCACGGAGATCCCGGGAGACCCTGCGGTGCTCCTCTCACCACGCACGCCTGACGCCCCGAGTGATGGCCGGCGCCCCCTACCCCTCCCGTCGCTCTCGGGGGTAGGAGCCCAGCACCTTGAGGAAGAGGCATTCTTCCGAGAGGCGATCGAGGGCTGCCTGCACCTTCGCATCCGCGGCGTGTCCCTCGAAGTCCACATAGAAAATATACTCCCACACCCGTGACCGGGAGGGACGGGACTCGATCTTCGTCAAATTGATCTCGGCCTCGGCAAAGGGCTGGAGCATCCGATACAGTGCCCCCACCCGGTCCTTGATCGAAAAGAGGATCGAGGTCTTGTCCCGACCAGAGGGGGGGGAATCCTTCATCCCGATGATCAGGAACCGGGTGAAGTTGTGGGGACGATCCTCGATCCGCCCTGCGACCACTTTGAGGTCGTAGAGGCGCGCGGCGAGGTCCGAGGCGATGGCCGCTGTCGAGTCTTCCGCTGCGGCCAGCTCGGCGGCGGCCGCCGTGGAAGCCACCTCGAACAGGGGGACCGTCGCCATATTCTCCTCCAACCACTTGCGGGACTGGGCGATCGCGTGGGGATGCGAGTAGATCTTCCGAATCCGCCCCCGTTCGCCCGATTTCGAGAGCAGGTGGTGCGCCACCTCCATCAGGATCTCGCCGGTGATCCGGAGGGGCGAATCCACGAAGCGATCCAGGGTATGGCTGACGACCCCTTCCGTCGAGTTCTCGACCGGGACGACCCCATAGTCAGCCCTGCCCTTCTCCGCCTCCGCAAAGATATCGCCAATGCTCCGGACCGGTACGTACTCGGTTGAGCGCCCAAACCGGCGCATGGACGCCATATGGGTAAAGGTTGCCGGTGGACCGAGATAGACGACCTTCAAGGGCTGTTCAAGGGAGAGGCAGGCCGAGAGGATCTCTCGATAGACCGCCTGGACCGCATGGACCGGGAAGGGCCCCCGGTTCTGCTTCCGAAGCCGCTCAAAGATCTCCTCCTCGCGGTCCGGTGCGTGAAACGCCCGATTTTCTCGGGCCTTTTCGCTGCCGACTTGAACCACGATCTCCGCCCTGCGGTTCAAGAGTTCGAGGATTTGGCTGTCAATCAGATCGATCTGCTCCCGTAGCTCCTCGATCCTCATCCCGCCTCCCTCCCACGACACACCCCCATGATAGGGAAATGGATCCCATTCTTCAAGGTCGTTTTCCCTTGAGGAGCGCCGCCAGGGCCCGCTCCTCCCTCGCCGTGAGGGGCCGGAAGTGTCCTGTGGGAAGGTCGCCAAGGGAGAGGGGGCCAAAGGCCACCCGGCGGATCCGCAGAACGGGAAACCCCACCGCTCCGAGCAGCCGCTTGACCATATGCTGCCGCCCCTCGACGACCTCCACCTCGATCCAGCTGTTCTGACGCGGCGTGCGGAGGGTTCGGGCGCGGCGTGCGCACAGCCGCTCGCCCCGGTCCCAGACCCCCCGGGTGAGCCGTCCGAGTGCCTCGGCGTTCGGCCGCCCACGCACCTTCACGTGGTAGCGTCGAGGGACGGCATACCGAGGATGCAGCAGGCGCTCCGTGAGGGCACCGTCATTGGTGAGGAGCAGGAGCCCCTCCGCGTCGTAATCCAGCCGCCCCACTGGGAAGAGGCGCGGAAAGCGGCCCGGTGGGAGAAGATCGAGGACGGTCACGCGTCCCTCCGGATCGCGAGCCGTGGTCATCACGCTGGGAGGCTTATTCAGAAGGATGGAAATCCGCTTGCGTGAGAGCGTGAGCGGCACGCCATTGACAACGATCCGATCCCGCTCCGGATTCGCCTTCGCGCCGAGGGTGGTAACGACCACCCCGTTCACCAAGACCTGGCCTGCCCGAATGAACGCTTCGCAGGCGCGCCGAGAACCGAATCCCCCGCGGGCGAGAATCTTCTGGATCCGTTCCTCACCGGCTGGCATCACCCACGGCTGGCTCGCCTTTCCCTTCCCCCCCTCACCCTTCCTGGAGCAGAGACCCCTCCCCCGGCTGGCTCGGCGTCATTGCTCCGAACTCCTCGAGACTCGGAAGATCTGACAAACTGCGGAGGCTAAAGTACTCCAGGAAGGCCTTGCTCGTCCCGTAGAGGATCGGGCGACCCGGCTCCGGTCGGCGTCCCAGGATTCGGAGCAGCCCCCGGTCACCCAGTGTCTTCAGGACCCCGTCAATCGACACTCCCCGAATTGCCTCCACCTCTGCCTTGGTGATCGGCTGCCGGTAGGCGATGATCGCGAGGGTCTCCAGGGCAGGGCGTGAAAGCTTGGCGGGGCGACTCTTCGCCAACTTGGCCACCCAGTGGTGGAGATCCGGCCTGGTCACCATCCTGTACCCGCCAGCCACTTCGATGATCGCTAATCCAGATCTGTTTTGTTGGTAGGATAGCATGATATCCTTCAAGTGATCTCTGATGATATTTTTCTGCACTCCATCGAGGACATCGGCCAGCCGCTCCAGCGTGACCGGTTCCGGAGATGCAAACAGGAGAGCTTCGAGGATCGCGCCGACCTCGTTGCTCATGCGACCTTCACCCGAAAGAGGGTGATCTCTCCAAAGGGGCTCAACTGCCGAACCCGCATCAACCCCTGGCGAAGCAATTCGAGAAGGGCCAAAAACGTGGCGATGAGAACTGCCCGGTCCGTCGATCCGGAAAAGAGCTGAGCGAAGGGGAGGGTATCGGTCTCTTGAAAGGCGTCCAGGATGGCCACCATCCGTTCGCCGACCGTGACGGGGCGCCGGGCGATGTCCAGCGTGGGCTGAGTCTTGGCACGGCTGAGAATTTCCTGGAAGGCCCGCACCAGCTCGAGGAGGTCGATCTCCAGGGGCCGCTCCGTGTCAGGGGCCTCGAGGCCTACCGATCGAGTAAACAGCTGTCGCTGCATCTCCTCCCGCATCCCAAGCCCCAGAGCGGCCTCTTGGAAACGCTGGTACTCCAAGAGCATGTTGACCAGAGGGGCCCGTGGATCCTCTTCCTCACCCTCCTCCACAGGCGGACTCGGCAGCAACATACGCGACTTGATGTAGATCAAGGTGGCTGCCATCACCAGAAACTCACCGGCGACCTCGAGATCCAGCTCCTGCATCATGGTTAGATACTGAAAGTACTGATCGGTGATCCGCGCAATCGGGATATCGTAAATGTTGACTTCGTCCTCCTTAATAAGATGGAGCAGGAGATCCAGCGGCCCTTCGAAGCCTGCAACTTTTACCTCGTAGACCATTGCCTCTCCTCCAGAGATCGGCGGATCCGCTCCATTCTCCGGCGACCCACCCCCGGTACCTGCATGAGATCCTCGGGGCGGCGGAACGGCCCATG
>JBHIAD010000066.1:0-8452 GCA_046758405.1 Methylomirabilales bacterium (SeqCode) | reverse complement strand
GGGCCAGATCCAGGGCTTCTTCAACATCCCGGTGGATCACCTCTTCGCGGCCCCGGTGCTCCTCCGCTACTTCCAGGGGCAGGGGTGGCCGGGGGGAGTCGTGGTGGCACCCGATGCAGGAGGGGTAGAGCGGGCCCGGGCCTTTGCGAAGCGGTTGGGGACTCCCCTCGCCTTCATTGACAAGCGCCGGACCGGTCCCAATGAGGCCAAGGTGATGCATATCATCGGGGACGTGGAGGGGATGGATGTGATCCTGGTCGACGACATGATCGACACCGCGGGCACCGTGACCCAGGCGGTCTCGACGTTGCATGAGAAGGGGGCGCGGCGGATTTATGCGAGCTGTACCCACCCGGTCCTTTCGGGACCTGCCGTCGAGCGGATCGAGAGCGCTGCCCTGGAAGAGGTCGTGGTCACGAACACGATCCCCATCGCTGAGGGACGTAGGTCGAAGAAGATCACGGCGCTATCGGTTGCCCCGCTGCTGGGAGAGGCGATCGACCGGATCCACCGGGAGACCTCGGTGAGTTCGCTGTTTGTATGACGCCCGGGCCTCACGCGAACGGTCGAGTCGGGCGTCGAAGGGGCGGAACCTGATTCTCGGTGCGCTGGTTTCGGCACCTGGGAGGAGAGGATGGAGTTTGTCGATCTGACTGTGGAACGGCGTCAGGGAACGGGGAAGGGGGTGGCCCGCAAGGTGCGCGCGCAGGGGCTGCTCCCGGCGGTACTGTACGGGGAGGGAGAGAGTCTCCCCATTACTGTGGACCCGCGCCATTTACAGCGGGCGCTCGCCACGGAGGCCGGAGAAAACGTCATTCTGAACCTGACGGTACGGGATGGGGGTGGCGGGATGGTGAGGAAGACCATTGTGCGCGAGGTCCAGACCCACCCTGTCTCCGGCCGCTTCCTGCACGCGGATTTTCTCGCGATCTCGATGGAGCGGGCGCTGGAGATTGAGGTTCCGATCGAGTTGATCGGTGTCCCCACCGGGGTGAAGGACAAGGGCGGCGTTCTGGAACACGTGCTGCGCGCGCTCGAGGTCCGCTGTCTTCCGACCGCGATTCCGGACGAGATCCGTATTGATGTGGGAGCGCTCGACATCGGGGACGCGATCCACGTGCGAGACCTGGGGATCCCTGAGGGAGTCGAGGTCTTGGCCGATCGTGAGCAAGTGGTTGCGACCGTGGCGCCGCCTGCGGCAGTCGAAGTGGTCGAGGAGGCACTCGCCCCTGGCGAGGTTCAGGTCGGCGAGGCTCCGGAGACGGCCGAGGGGGCCGCAAAGGAAGCGGCATCCCCCGAGGCCAAGGCTGCAGGGGGCAAGGCCGCTGCCAAGAAGGAAAAGGAATAGGGCCGATCCTTGTGGGTGATTGTGGGGCTGGGGAATCCCGGGCCGGAGTACGACCAGAGCCGGCACAACGTTGGCTTCCTGGTCGTTGACGAGATCGCCCGGCGGGCCGGGCAGACGCTGAATCGGCGCCGGTTCAACAGTAACGCAGTATGCTGCCGCTGGCAGAGCGAGGACGTCGTATTGGTGAAGCCGCAGTGCTTCATGAACGAGAGTGGGAGGCCAGTGGCGGAGTGGCTCCGGGCCTTGGGGGGGGATTCCAGGCGGCTCGTGGTCGTGCATGATGACATGGACATCGAGCTCGGCCGCATGAAGGTCGTGGCGGGGGGGGGTGCTGCCGGACACCGCGGTGTCGAGTCGATCCAAGAGGCACTGCAGGAGACCGAGTTCCCGCGGATCCGGGTCGGCATCGGCCGCCCGCCGCGCACAGGAGAAGCCGTTGAGTATGTGCTCTCCACCTTTTCCCCGGAAGAGGCCGAGGTGGTGCAGGGTGCCCTCGCCAGGGCGGCCGATGCGGCCACGGAAATCGTGACGGCTGGGGTCGAGCGGGCAATGAATCGCTTTAATGCCCGACCGGCCTCTCTCACGGAGAGGCCTCGGGGATAGGGGGAGGAATCCTCACGGCCGTTGCTTGCGGCCGACTGAAAGGAGGTGACGTGGTGCGGGATTACGAAATCATGGTTATCTACGATCCCATCCTGGGGGAGGAGGCGATCGACGGGGAGGTTGAGACCCTCAAGGCCCTGATCACCCGGGAGGGGGGAGAGGTCCTGGAGGTCCAGAAGTGGGGCAAGCGGCGTCTCGCGTATGAGATGTACCGTAAACGCGAAGGGATCTATGTGCTCTTGGCCGTTCGTGCCCGCGCAGAGGTCTTGACCGCGCTGCACCACCACGCGAAACTCCAGGAGCAGATCCTGCGTCATGTCGCGGTCCGGGTGCGACCGAAAAAGCCGGTGGAGGTCGAGCAGCGGGCGGCCGCCGGGATGACTCCCGGTGGAAGGGGCGGAGGGAGATCCTGATGGCGAATTTCAATAAGGTCATCCTTCTCGGGAACCTGACCCGAGATCCAGAGCTCCGGTACACGCCGGGAGGCCAGGCCGTATGCAATCTGGACCTGGCGGTGAATCGAAGCTATACCACCCAGGGTGGCGAGCGGCGGGATGAGGTATGCTACATCACCGTCGTGGTGTGGGGGAAACAGGCGGAGACCTGCGCGGAGTACCTCTGCAAGGGGCGCGGTGCGCTGGTCGAGGGGCACCTCCAGCAACGATCCTGGGAGACGCCTGAAGGACAGAAGCGGTCCAAGCACGAGGTGGTTGCGGAGCGGGTGCAGTTCATCGGTCCGCGGAAGGGTGGACCGGGTGCCGAGGACGAGTCTCCCGGTCCGTCCGAGCCGGCCACCGACGCGGTCCCGTTTTGAGGCCGCAGTGCGTCGTGGAAATCCTTGAATAGGCGGGTGGCTTTGGGGAGGGACTATGGCGGTCATCAAGCGACGTAAGGGGTTCCGGCGGCACAAGGTCTGCAAACTCTGTGTGGATAAGGTCGCGCACATCGAGTTCAAGGATGTGCGGCGCCTCCGGAACTTTGTCACCGACCGTGGCAAGGTCATCCCACGGCGAATCTCGGGGAACTGTGCCCGGCACCAGCGGCAGCTCACCACTGCCATTAAGCGGGCCCGGAACCTCGCCTTGATGCCCTTTGTGGCCGATGTGGCCTGAGGAGGAGGCCAATGAAGGTCATCTTGGTGCAAGAGGTGGCCAAGCTGGGAAGGGCCGGTAGTCAGGTGGACGTGGCCCGTGGGTATGCCCGGAACTATCTGATTCCGCAGAAGCTGGCGGTCGAGGCCTCCGAATCCAATGTGCGGGCCCTCGAGCAATTTCAGGCCGAGGGGCGCAAGCGGGAGAAGCGGATTCAGGGGGAAGCCGAGGCCCTGGCCACCAAACTCCAGGGGGTGCGGCTCACCATCGTGCGGCAGGCTGGGGAGCAGGAGCGTCTCTTCGGCTCGGTGACGAATATCGACATCGCGGACGCGCTGGCGGCGCAAGGGATCAACCTAGACCGGAAGAAAATCCTGTTGACGGAGCCGATCAAGACCTTGGGGTCTTTCTCCGTTCCTGTGCGCCTTCATCCTGAGGTGACGGCCGAAGTCCAGGGGTTGGTCGTCACGGGATAGGCGTGACTCATCGGCGAGGCCTTCATGGCCCTATCAGCGGTAGCCACCGACAGGATTCCACCTCAAAACCTGGAAGCAGAGATCGCGGTGCTCGGTGCGATTCTGCTCGACAATGCTGCCCTCCTGCGGGCCCTTGAAGTCTTGCTCCCTGACCACTTCTACAAGCCTGCTCACCGGATTGTGTTCTCGGCGTGCGTGGACTTGTTCGAGCGGAACGAGCCGGTGGATACCGTCACCCTCGCCAATGAACTGGAGCGCCGAGGAAGGCTCGAGGAAGTGGGCGGCCGGGCCTTCATCGCCTCCCTGGTTGATACCGTCCCGACGGCGGCCAACATCAATTACCACGCCAAGATCGTTCGAGAAAAATCTTTGCTCCGCAGTTTGATTTCCTCCGCGACGGGTATTCTCACCGCAGCCTACCAAGAGCAGGAGGGGGTCGATGAGATCCTCGATGAATCCGAACGGGCGATTTTCGAGGTCTCGAAGGATCGCATCCGGATCGCCTTCCGCCAGGTCAAATCGATTCTCAAGTCGACCTTTGAGTACATCGAGGGCTTGTATGCGCGCGAGAGCCGCGTCACCGGCGTGCCTACGGGGTTTAAAGAGTTCGATGAGATGACGGGCGGCTTCCAGAATGCGGAACTGATTATCATCGCCGGCCGGCCGTCAATGGGCAAGACGAGCTTCGGGCTGAACATCGCCGCCCATGCGGCGATTCACGAGAACGTGGGAGTCGGGGTCTTCAGCCTGGAGATGTCTGCGCAGCAGGTCGTCCAACGGCTGCTCTGCGCGGAGGCGGGGGTCGAGGCCTACCGGCTGCGAACCGGGAGGCTGAGCCCGAAAGAGCATTGGGCAAAACTGACCACCGCCGCGGGCACGCTCTCTGAGGCGAAGATCTATCTGGACGATGCAGCGTCGATGTCCGTGCTGGAGCTGCGCGCCAAGGCGCGCCGCCTCAAGGCGGAAAGTAACGTCGGCCTGATTATGATCGACTATCTGCAGCTCTTGAGCGGCCGGGGCCGGGTTGAGAACCGGCAGCAGGAGATCTCGGAGATCTGCCGCTCCCTGAAGGCCTTGGCCAAAGAGCTGGAAATCCCCATCATGGCGCTGTCACAGCTTTCCCGGGCCGTGGAAGCCCGGGAGGAGAAGCGGCCGCAGCTTGCAGACCTTCGAGAATCGGGGGCCATCGAACAGGACGCCGACCTCGTCGCCTTCATTTATCGCCCTGGGTACTATAAAGCCCTCCGCAATCCCAACGAGGAGGAGAACCTCTTGGCCCAGATCATCGTGGCCAAGCAGCGGAACGGTCCGACGGGGTCCGTGGACCTGGTCTTTCGGCGCGAGTTCATGAAATTCGAGAACGCAGAGGTTAGTCGCGAGGTCCCAGGCTTTCTGGCCAACTGAATAGGCGAGTCTTTTTGAAGTGCTGGGTCGGTTCGCCGCAATTGTTCTGGAGGCGGTCATCCCGGAGGGCTGGCCTTGGCTGCTCGAGGCTTGGCGATGAGGACCTTTCTCCTCCAGTCTCCTTTTTTGTCTTCCCTGTCCGGATCCGGGGGCTCTGCCTTTTCTGGGGCCTGCTGTGGCCGGCCCTCGCTTGCTCTCCCGTCTCCGCTGGTGACTCCATCAACCTCTGGCCTCTCTATGGGCGGCACCGGGACCCCTTGACAGGGGCTACAGAGACACGTGTCCTCGGACCGCTCATCCTCCGGCGGGAGTCGCCGGAAGGGGTTGAGGGAGGATTCAGGCCCCTCTTCTACACAGTCGATCGACCGGCAGAACACTCCCGCGAGAGCGAGGTCCTGTATCCCCTCGGGAGTTACACGCGCCAGGGAACGGAGTGGAGCTTCCGGTTCTTTCCCATCTTTTACGAGCGGCACCCCGCTGAGTTCACCTTCTTCCCTCTCCTCTTCTCGCGGGGGCCAGGCCCCGAGGAGCCGGGGGACTTCGGCCTCTTTCCCCTGTGGGGGCATCTCCGTGGCCGATTCGGACGCGATGAGATTCGCTTCGTCCTCTTTCCGCTCTATGCCCGGACGCGGAAGGAGGAGGTGGAGAGCACCCACGTGCTGTGGCCCTTTTTCTCTCGGTGGACAGGCCCGGGACAGCGGGGCTGGCAGGTCTGGCCCCTCTACGGCCGGGACCGGGCAGCGGGGCGGTTTGACAAGACCTTTGCGCTCTGGCCCATCTATTTCCGGGAGGACCTGGACCTCGACACGCCCCATCCGACCCGGGTGCGGTACGTGCTCCCCTTCTATGCCTCACGGATCTCGGCGGAGCGCCGCCAGGTGAGCGTCCTCTGGCCCCTCTTCACCAAGATCAGCGACAGCCAGAAAGGGATCGAGCAGTGGGACGGACCATGGCCCTTGGTGCACACGCGCCGAGGACCGGAGGAGGAGAGCTTCCGGGTCTGGCCTCTCTACGGCCGGAGCCGGATCGGTGAGCGGGAGCGGAAGTTTGTCCTGTGGCCCGTGTACACCTTCCAAGCGGAGCGCCTGCCAGAGGCCATCTCGACCCGTCACCGGTTCCTCCTCTTCCTCTACCAGGACCGTCGCCTCCTCGAGGGGGGCGAAGCCCTGGTGGAGCGGCACCGGGTGGACGTCTGGCCACTCTTCAGCTTTGTCGAGGGACCCGAAGGCACCTACTTCCATTTCTTGTCGATCCTCGAGCCCTTCTTTCCGGAGAACGAGCGCATCGCCAGAAACTATAGCCCGCTCTGGCGCCTCTATGTCGTCCGCCGGGACCGGGAGGGGCGGTTGGTCTCAAATTTGCTATGGAATCTCTACCGGCGGGAGGTGACCCCGGAGGGACACCGAATCGAATTCCTGGGCCCGCTCTTCCTCTATAATAAGGGAAGAGGAGAGGGAGGGGAGCGGACGCGCGTGTCGCTCCTCAGGGGGTTACTCGAATATCGGAGGGAGGCGGGGGCTCGGAGTCTCCGTCTCTTGTATCTCCTGGCGATTCCACTCGGGGGGGGAGCGGAGGAGCCCAACTCACAAGGAAGGGACGATGTTCAGGCGGATTGGTGGTCGGCTGGTGGGGTTCTTGCAAGCGACGGGTGAGGCCCTCTCGCTCCTGGCACACGCGGCCCGCTTTATCGGAGCAGCGCCCCGGAACCTGGACAAGATCTTCGCCCATATGGTGGAGATCGGGAATGCCACGCTGCCCCTCGCCTCCTTGACTGCCCTCTTCATTGGGGGGGTCCTGGCGCTGCAGACCGGCTACCAGCTGGCAAAGCTCGGCGCCGAGGAGAATCTGGGAGGGCTCGTCGGGGTCTCCATGGTCAAGGAGCTTGGCCCCGTGATGGCTTCCCTCCTTGTCGCGGGTCGGGTGGGCTCGGCGATGGCGGCCGAAATCGGGGCGATGAACGTGTACGAGGAGGTTGATGCCCTTAAGACCCTCGACATCGACCCGGTCCGGTACCTGGTGATGCCCCGGCTCTTGGCTATCCTCCTCACCCTGCCGGTCCTCATGGTCTATGTGGATATCCTCGGTTGGTTCGGTGGCGCCATAGTGGCGGCCGTGAACCCCCAGATCAACGTGAGCTACCACGCCTACTTTACCAACCTGAAGCGCTTTGTCGTCTTCCGGGATGTGATTGATGGCCTGATCAAATCCATGGTCTTTGGGGTGACGATCGCGACGATCTGCTGCTACGTGGGGTTGAGCACTCACGGAGGACCTCGGGAGATCGGCCGCTCAGTGACGCGGGCGGTGGTCCTCTCCTTCATGTTCATCTTCGTTTTTGACTATGTCATCACCCGGATCCTGATCTGATGGCGAAGGAGGGGGAGACACCAGTGGCTGCGGAGACGGCAGAGGGTGGAGGGATCCCGCAACCCCCAGCTGGTGTGGGGGTCCGCCTGGTGGGCGTCTCGAAGGCCTTCGGTCCGGTCCAGGTCCTGAAAGACCTCAGCCTCGAGGTCTTTCCGGGGGAGACCTTCGTCATCATCGGGCCCAGTGGGTGCGGCAAGACGGTCCTCCTCCGGCACATCCTGGGCCTCGTTCGGCCCGACCACGGTCAAATCCTTCTCGATGGCGAAGAGGTCGGGGGGGGAGGGGGCCCACGGAAGCACCGCATCGCCATGGTCTTCCAGTCCTCGGCCCTGTTTCACTCCCTCACCGTTGCAGACAACGTGGCGCTGTGGCTTCGGGAGCATCGAGTGGCTGATGCGGAGACGATTCGACGCGTGGTAGAGGACCAGCTCAACCTGGTGGGACTCCGAGAGAAGCAGGACCTGATGCCGAGCGAGCTTTCCGGAGGGATGAAGAAGCGGGTGGCCATTGCCCGGGCCCTGGCCATGAACCCGAGCTTGATCCTCTATGATGAGCCGACGGCGGAGCTTGATCCGGTGATGACCGATGTCATTGCGGAAGTGATCCTGGACCTGAAGCGTCGGCTCCGGATCACGGTGATTGTCGTCACCCACGATCTCAACATGGGCAGCTATGTTGCCGACCGGATGGCGATGCTGCACGAGGGGCAGATCATCGAGGTCGGGACTCCCGCGGAGATCCGCCAGAGCACCAATGCGGTGGTGCGGGCCTTTATCAGTACCCAGACGAAGGGGATGGGAGGGATGTGACGATGCGACTGTCGACGGAAGCCCGCGTAGGGCTCTTCTTTATCCTCGGCCTCGGACTTCTCCTGGTGGTGTGGGAGATGGTCGGGAAGGAGGGGCTCTTCGCCCGCGGCTTCATGCTCCGCGGGCGCTTTGAGCGGGTGACCGGCCTGAAGGTGGGCGATCCGGTCAAGCTGGCCGGCGTGGATGTGGGCACGGTAACGGCACTCGAGCCGATGGATGACAAGGTTGAGGTCCGAATGCGGATCGCCCAGGGGACCCAGATCCGGGAGGACTCCGTCGCCAGCATTCGGTTCACGAGTCTCCTGGGGGGGGTCCACCTTGACATCACCCTGGGGACCCCTGCGGCCCCGCTCT
>JBHIAD010000065.1:0-8498 GCA_046758405.1 Methylomirabilales bacterium (SeqCode) | reverse complement strand
AGTAGCGCATCGAGGTGCAGGGTCTGGTTGACGGTGGAGGCGATGGTGTGGAGGGCCGCCAGCTCCTGGTGCTGCCGGATGCGCCCTTGGTAGAGGCGAGCGTTCTCGATGGCGATGGCCACCTGGTCGGCGAAGGCGGAGAGCAGTTCCACCTCGTCCGCCTGAAAGGGCTGGGGTGACTTGCGGATGACCGTGAGGACGCCGAGGGACCGGTCCCCCACGAACAGGGGGAACCCGGCAAAGGCATGGAGGCCCTCGGCACGCCCCCACTCCTTGTTCTTGACCCGGGGATCATGGGTGAATTCGGTGATCACTACGGGTTGCTTTTGCCCGGCAATCCAGCCCACCATCCCCTCACCCAGACGAAAGTACCGATGGGCCCTCGCCTCCGAGTGTAACCCCCGGGATGCGCGGAGGCTCAGCTCGTCGCCCTCCAGGGTCCAGAGGGAGGCCACGGGGGCCTCCAGCAGGTCCGAGCTCGCCCGGATGATCAGGTCGAAGACGTGCTGGAGGTCCAAGGTAGCGGTGACGGTCCGGCTGAGGTCCGCCAGGACCCGCTGCTTCTCCGCCCAGGCCTGGGTCTCTTGAAGCAGCCGCGTTCTTTCCAATGCGATGCCCGCCTGGTCGGCAAAGGCTGTCGCCAGGTCCAGATCACGCTCCGTGAATTGACGGGTGGCTGTGGTGATGAGGTTCAGGACGCCGATGACCTGATCACAGAACCGGACGGGCACGATCATGATGCCCTTGACACCCCGTTGCAAGGCCGCAATCCGGTGCTCCTCAGGCCACAGAGAGGCAGCCGCGACGTCGGGCTCGACGATCGGGCGATTTTCTCGCACCGCATGGCCGCTGAGACTCCCGCCGACTTTCAGGCGCGGGCGCTGGATAAAAAGCTCGGCCGCGCCGCTTGTGGCTGTGAGCACTAGATCCTCCCCTTCCAAGCGGCGAAACCCCACCCCGTCCACCTGGAGCAACCGGGCAGCCTCTTCCACGATGGTCTGTAGCAGATCCCCGGTACGCGTAGTAGCACCGATCTTTTTGTTGATCTCCAGAACCGTGGCGAGACATGCCTTCTCCTGCTGCGCCTCCGTATAGAGCTGGGTCCTCTGCATGACCAGGGCCGCCAGGTTGGCGAATTCTTTGAGGGAAGAGACCTCTGCCTCCGAGAAGCGCCGCGGCCGCTTGTCGTACACACTCAGAACCCCGGTGATAGCCTCGTGTACCCGGAGAGGAACAGTGGCCATCGAGCGTATTCCCGCCTGGAGAGCCTCTGCTTTGTGGTGGTAGAGGGGGTCGGTCTCTACATCCTCAACGGTCATGGGCTGCCCCTCCAGGGCGATCCGACCCATCACGCCCTGTCCCAGAACCAGATGCCCGCGCCGTTTAAATGCCTCGTTGAGGTTGTAATCGGCTACGAGGTCCAGAGTCTTGGTGGTGTGATCCATCAGGCGCAGGCTGCTGGCAGTGCAGTTCAGGAGGTCAGCGGCGGAGCGGAGGATAAAAGGGAAAACCTCATCCCGGCTGAGACTGGCGACGGCGTATCGGGCTGTTTCGAAGAGGGTGGCCAGTTCCTGCTCCCTCCGCGCCAGGCGGGCGTGCAGCCACGCGCTCCGGATTGCCACGGCCGCATGGTCCGCAAATCCCTGGAGCAGGGACCGGTCGCGACGGTTGAAGGTCCGAGGACGCTCTGCCAGGACCACCAGGGCTCCGATCGCCTCGTCCTCGGCAAGGAGGGGAACCCCGTACTGGCTGACGAAACCGAATTGCTTGACCCAGGCCTTGTTCTTCTGAAGGGGGTCCTTGGTCAAGTCCGGGCTATACCGCGGGCGTCGGTGCTCAAGCATCCAGCCGATTAATCCGTGCCCCTTTGGAAAGCGGAGCGAGGTCTGAAGTGGGTCGACCTTGGCGCGGCGGCGGCGAGAGGCCTGGGCAGCCAGGATTAGATCGCTCCCACCTACCTCCACCACCCAGAGCCGGGCGAGGTCAACCTCGACGAGGTCGATCGCCGCTCGGGCGACGGAGGCCAGGACCCGATCCAGCTCGGGGGAGGAAACGTAAAGGGGCGAGAGACTCTCGTGGTGCGGGGTGCCCGCTTTCTCCTCTATCCGGCGCGGCCTTTTCTGCATTGTCGTCGCAGTCCGTCTAGCTCACCGAGCCATGCCAATCGCCTTCCGATCCCCGGCAGGCCGATCCTTTTCTTCCGGATGCAACATGCAATCGGTAGACCATGGCCATCCTTCCAAGTTGCTCAGATCGGCCGTAGAAGGTCTCTGGAGGACACTCGGCACCTCCACCGCCTTGGACTTGAGGATGAATTAAAAAGGGAGGTAAGGGCCGCTCCCTGCCTCCCTGGAGGTGAGTGTGATAGGGATTGCTGTCGCTCGGACTAGAGGGTGCTCACGTCGGTCCCGTCAAGGATCGCCGAGACCTGCGCCGGCGCGTTGTTGTCCCCATTCGAGACGGTCACCCAGGAGAAGCCGGACGGGTAGTTCGGTACGTTCTCCATCAGGCCCTCGAGGGTGCTCGTGATGTTGCCTGTGGTGATGGTCTGGGTATGGGTCTGGTTCGCGGTGACGTCTGAGGCAAAGTCCAGGGTGAGGGCCGCCCGCGCCGCATCCAGAGTGGTCTTCGCCGCGTTATTCCTGGCCTGAGTGGTCAGATTCACGTACCGGGGGACCGCGATCCCCGCCAGCAAGCCGATCAGGACCAGGATGATCACGAGCTCGATCAGGGTGAAGCCCTGTTGATCTCTGAGTATGCTCCGCATGGTCTCCTTACCTCCACTGTGGGTTGCTCAGGCTCGATTCTGCGCCTGACCGGCACGGGGTCGAGTCTCAACGGGCAATGTTTGCATTGTTCGTGCCACAATCAGCTCGATCTGTGGAGTGAGAGGAAGTATTCAACTCCATTGGGCTCTTGCCTCCAGCTGCCAGGTTGTAAAGGGGGTGGGGAAGGGTTGGTTCCTCCGGCGCCCTGCCGTCTTTCGGCCAGTCGGCGCAATGCCCGGTCTGGATGCAAGAGGGCGAGTGAGCAAGGTGTCAGCCCCGTGGATCAGGTCCGCAGGGCGGGAGGAAATTGACAGGTTGGCTCCGATTGTGGTAGGAAGACTCGGTTCCTCTCGGTCCTACGCTCACGGTGAAGGTACATGCGGCCTTTCCCCGCCATATTCCTCTTCCTGCTGGCGGCCGGCCTCGCCCCGCCCCAGGTCGACGCGATCGAGTTCCAGCCCGAAGGCTTCCCTCTCCCGGACCTGAGGAACTACACCCTGGTGCGAGAGTTCGTTCTTGCCTTTGACGACGAACGGGACCCGCAGCTCAAACACCCGGTCCTCGTCCGCCGCCTTGCAGGCCCGGGAGGGCAGGTCGTGCTTGCCTACCTCTTCAGAAGCCGGGTCTTTGCCTACGCCATTGTCCCCCCTGGTGCGCCGCCGGAGAGACACTACGCCCTGCGGGACAGCCGCTGCCATGGGATCTTCGATGAGAAGTACCGCCCGGATGAAGAGGTGTACGTCCCCCGCTGTCTGCTTGATGGAGCCACCGACCCCCAGCGTATCTGACGACCCCCACTCACTGGATAGGCCACAAGGCCAGTGAATCAACTGGTTACCGGGTATCCCTGACCAGTTTTCTCATGAAAGCCCTTGCAGTCCATCTTCTTATCTGGTATAAGCACGCGACACCAAGGAGGTAGGATGGGGCAGTGGCCACCGGCGAGAGGGAAGACTGGCCTCGCGAAGGATGCGGGCCCGTCTGCGAAACGGGTTCCTCTGGTGACCCCCCCGCTCCTGCTCGCGGTCCTCTTCTTCGCGGCGGCCTATCTGAGCTCTCAGCTCCTCCCCAACGACGATCCCGCCACCACCGAAGTCGGGACCTCGCATCCTCAGCCCGCCCCCCTGCAGGAGGTTGCTCCGGCCGGAGGCGGCCCATCCGGCAAAGCCATCCGGGGTGCAATCCGACGCGGCCAGACCTTCAGCCAAGCCCTCGCCCGGGCAGGGATTCCGCAGACCGAGGCGGCCCAAGCCGTCAAGGCGCTCAGGCCCCACATCGATTTCCGCCTCGTCCAACCCGGCCAGCAGTTCGAGGCCCTCCTCAGCGAGGACGGGCAGAGACTGCTCCGCCTCACCTACGAGGTCTCCCCGATCGATCTGTACGAAGTCGAGCGCACCGGGGAAGGCCTTCGGGCCCTGAAGGGAGAGGTCCCCCTGGACACACGAACCGTGGTGGTCCAGGGAACCGTCCGCTCCTCTCTCTTCGAGAGCCTCGCCGCCCTTGGAGAGACCCCTCAACTCGGCGTGAACTTTGTCAACCTGTTCGTCTGGGATTTCGACTTTAACTCCCAGGCGAGACCAGGAGACAGGTTCCAGTCCCTCGTGGAGAAGACCTACACAGGGGATCGATTTGTTGGCTATGGCCGCATCCTCGCTGCCCGCTACGAGAGCCGGGGAAAGACTTACACAGCGGTCTACTTCGAGACGACGCCCGGGCGGGGCGATTACTATGCCGCTGACGGCACGTCCGTGCGCAAGACCTTCCTCCGCTCCCCGCTCGCCCACAGGCGCATCAGCTCCCGTTACAGCCACCGGCGCCGCCACCCAATCCTGGGTGGTGTCCGCCCCCACCTCGCCATAGACTATGCGGCCCCTTCCGGGACGCCGGTCAGGAGCGTGGCGGAGGGGGTCATCGAATCCGCCGGCTGGAAAGGGGGCCACGGCAAGTCGGTCCTGATCCGACACCGCCGGGGCTATAAAACGATGTACAATCACCTCTCGCGCATCGCCCGAGGGATCCGACCCGGTGTCCAGGTCCGGCAGAAACAGGTCATCGGCTCCGTCGGGTCGACCGGCCTGGCAACCGGGCCTCACCTGGACTACCGAGTCATGAAGAATGGTCGCTTCGTCAATCCCCTGTCGCAGCGCTTCATCCCCGGCGACCCGGTGCCCAAGAGGCACCTCAAGCGATTTCGCGCGACCCGGGACCGCCTCCTCGGGGCACTCGATCAAGCACGCAACGAAACGTAGGAGTGCAAAAGCCCCAAGCCCTCCCACCACCACAGCCGTGCGGCTCGGCTTCAAGGCCCTACTCCGGTCACCTCATCGAGGGGGAAACCGTCGTGAGGTTCGGCCGGGAACGTCTCGAACCCCTCCTCTAGGGGTAGCTTGCCGATCAATCGGAAGCCCCCAGGAACCGCTGGGGGCTTCCGCCGGTTGCCCCATTCGGGGGAAGAGCTAAATCATCCGTGCAACTCGGGGATCCGACCAGCGGACCCTTTCCTCACGGGTCTATCCGGGGTAGAATACGAACCAGTACCCGACCGCGATTGCACGGGTCAACGCAGCCACAGCGGGAGGAGCCTCGTGAAGGTAAAGGACAGCCCCATTGACCAGCTCTGTATCAACACCATCCGCACCCTGGCTATGGACGCCGTCGAGCACGCAAGGTCCGGACACCCCGGGGCTCCGATGGGGTGCGCCCCTCTCGCCTACGTCCTCTGGACCCAATTCCTGCGCCACAATCCCAGGAACCCCGCCTGGCCCGATCGAGATCGTTTTATCCTCTCGGCCGGCCATGCGTCCATGCTTCTCTATAGCCTGCTGCACCTGACCGGCTATGACCTCTCCCTCGACGCCATCAAGCAGTTCCGCCAGTGGGAAAGTCCCTGTGCCGGCCACCCCGAGTATCGGCAGGCTCCGGGTATCGAGACGACGACTGGCCCCCTCGGCCAGGGGTTTGCCAACGCGGTCGGGATGGCCATCGCCGAGCGCTTCCTCGCTGCCCACTTCAACCGCCCCGGCCATAGAATTGTGGACCACACCATTTACGTACTCGCGAGTGACGGCGACATGATGGAAGGCATCTCCCACGAGGCCGCCTCCCTCGCGGGACACCTGCGTCTGGCGAACTTGATCGTTTTCTACGATGCGAACCGGATCACGATCGAGGGGGAAACGGCCCTGGCCTTTTCCGAGGATGTCGGGCGGCGCTTTGAGGCCTACGGCTGGTTTGTCGAGCGGCTTGGAGACGCCAACGATACCGTCGCCATCGCAGAGGCGATCCGGGCGGCCCAGGCCGAGCACGACCGTCCCTCCCTGATCATCGTGCCGACCCACATCGCCTACGGCAGCCCGAACAAGCAGGACACCGCCGACGCCCACGGCTCGCCCCTCGGGGCGGAGGAGGTGAGGCGCACCAAAGAGCAGCTGGGATGGCCACCCGACCGGAGCTTTTACATCCCCGAAGAGGCCCGCGCGCGCTTCCGGCAGGCCCTGGACCGCGGCAAGGAGTGGGAAGAGGAGTGGAGCGCCGCCTTCCAGGCCTATGCGCGGGCCTATCCAGACCTCGCCACCGAATGGGTGGCGGTCCACGGCGGCAAGTTGCCCGAGGGTTGGGCAGCTAAGATCCCCGTCTTCAGCCCGACGGAGAAGCCGATCGCGACGCGGAGCGCCTCCGGCAAGGTGCTGAACGCTATCGCGTCGACGCTGCCAACCCTCATCGGAGGCTCCGCCGACCTCGCGCCCTCGACGAAGACCCTCATCGAAAGCTCCGGCGACTTTGCCGCAGGCAAGTATGGCGAGCGTAACCTGCACTTCGGCGTCCGGGAGCATGCCATGGGGGGGATCCTTTCGGGATTGGCGCTTCACGGCGGTGTGCGACCCTACGGCGCGACCTTCTTCATCTTCTCGGACTATATGCGGCCGACGATCCGGCTGGCGGCGATGATGCAGCTCCCCGTGATCTACGTCTTCACCCATGACAGCATCGGCCTCGGCGAGGATGGACCGACGCACCAGCCGATCGAGCATCTGGCCTCACTCCGGGCGATCCCCAACCTGACGGTGATCCGCCCGGCGGATGCGACCGAGACGGCGGTGGCCTGGCAGGTGGCGATCGAGGCCACTGCGGGACCTGTGGCCCTCATCCTCACGCGCCAGAACCTGCCGATCCTTGACCGAACTCGATACGCACCCGCTGAAGGGCTCCAACGCGGGGCGTACGTCCTGGCCGAGGCGGAAGGGGGAGCGCCCGACCTCCTGTTGATCGCGACCGGCTCGGAGGTCCATCTCGCCCTGGCCACCCGGGAAAAGCTCCAGGAGGAGGTGGCGGTCCGCGTCGTCAGCATGCCGAGCTGGGAGCTCTTTGAGCGTCAGCCCGAAGCGTACCGGCAGGCCGTCCTGCCCCCCGCGGTGACGGCGCGCCTGGCGATCGAGGCGGCCTCGCCGTTCGGATGGGAGCGATACATCGGTCCGACCGGCCAGGTCATCGGACTCGAACGATTCGGGGCCTCTGCGCCCTACACGGTCATTTTCAAGGAGCTCGGCTTCACGGTGCAGAACGTTGCCGCGAGGGCTCGCAAGCTACTCGGGCGCTGATCCGGTCTCCAGAGGGAGGCATCTCAGCGATAGATAAAGGAGGGGATCTCATGACGGACCCGCTCAAGCGCCTTCAGGAGTTCGGACAGAGCTTCTGGTACGATAATATCCACCGGGGGCTCATCACCGCCGGAGGGCTGCAGCGCCTGATCGATGAGGACGGGCTTCGGGGAGTCACCTCGAACCCCACCATCTTCGAGAAGGCGATTGCGGGGAGCGCCGACTATCAGGACGCGATCCAGGTCCTCGTCCGCGAAGGGCTCGATGCCAAGGCGCTCTTCGAAGCGCTCAGCATTGAGGACATCCAATCGGCGGCCGACCTGCTGCGCCCGGTGTATGACGGAACCCAAGGTGCCGACGGATTGGTCAGTCTCGAGCTCCCGCCGGCCCTCGCCCACGATACCGAGGGAAGCGTTGCCGAGGCCCATCGGCTTTTCCGAAAGGTGGATCGGCCGAACGTGATGATCAAGGTCCCCGGCACCCGGGAAGGGATTCCGGCGGTCGAGCGGCTGATCAGCGACGGAATCAATATCAACATCACGCTGCTCTTTTCACTCGCGAGGTATGAGGAGGTCATGGAGGTCTACATCCGTGGCCTCGAGCGCCGGGTCCAGGAAGACCGGCCGGTGGACGGCGTGGCCTCGGTGGCCAGCTTCTTCGTGAGTCGGGTGGACACCGCGGTCGACAGGGCCCTTGACGCCCTGCTCAAGACGACTCGGAACGCCGGCGAGCGGGCGCGACTCGAAGGCCTCAAGGGCAAGGCGGCCATCGCGAACGCCAAGCTCGCCTACCAGCGGTTCAAGGCCACCTTCAACGACAAACGCTTCAAGGCCCTCGAAGCGGCGGGGGCCCGGGTGCAGCGACCCCTGTGGGCCAGCACCAGTACGAAGAATCCGGCCTACCGGGACGTCCTCTATGTCGAGGAACTCATCGGTCCGAACACGATCAACACCATGCCGACCCAGACCATCGAGGCCTTCCGGGACCACGGCCGACTGCGGCCGAGCCTCGAAGAAGATGTCGAGGGGGCCCGCCGCACACTCAAGGAGCTCGCCGAGGTGGGGGTGGACATGCACGCCGTTACCGAGAAGCTCCAGGTGGACGGCGTTAAGGCCTTTGGTGAGTCCTACGA
>JBHIAD010000064.1:0-8546 GCA_046758405.1 Methylomirabilales bacterium (SeqCode) | reverse complement strand
GCCAAATCGTAGATGACCGAGACGGGGCGGAAGTGAGGCGGTGTGCGGCGGTGTGGGTCTTCCTCATCCTGGTACACCGCTTGCACCCCGCCACCGTCCGGAGGCAAAGATGCGAAGGCAGCGGAGAGCGAGGAAGCCGAAACGCCCCATCCTGATCATTGAGGGTGATCCTCCCTCCGGTGATTTGACGACCGCAATCCTCAGGGACGCAGGGTTTGCCGTCCTATCGGCCTCCGATGGGCCGTCCGGTATCGAATTGGCCCGGGGGGCGGAACCTGCTGTGATCATTGTGGATCTGGTGAGGTTGGGTACCGAGGGGATCAGCACCTGCCGGCGCCTGAAAGAGGACCCTCTCCTGGGGGAGATTCCCGTCGTCACTCTTACGAGTTCAGAGGACTGGAAATCCACCCAGGAGGCCTTTCTTGCCGGCGCGGAGTTCTTTCTGCCGAAGCCGATCGAGGCATCCAGCCTGGTCCAGATGATGCAGGCGACGATGCAACCGACCCCTGACCATATCCAGGAGGATCGTCGCCAACGTCACCCTCGTCTGCCGGCCGAGGTCCCGGTCCGGTGCCTCGCCGGTGGGAAGGGAAATGGGCCCCAGGAACTCGTGGGGCGCACAGGTAACTTGAGCCTCAGTGGTCTCCTGCTCCTCCTGCCGGAGCGGCTGGCGCCAGGTAGTGCGGTTCGCCTCCAACTGCAGCTCCCGGAAAAATCGGTGATCGCCAAGGGGGTGATCGTCTGGCAGGGCCCTGAGCAGATGGGTGAAGGGCAGGTTCCGCATGGTGTCCAGCTCTGGGGTCTTTCGGACAACGTCGACCTCGCGATGTACCGACGCTACCTCAGCCAACTCGCTGCCGGGGGTGCCTCGCGACAGCACCGACGCACCGCGAGAATCAGGTGAGGGAGTCGAGGCAGTGGAGCAGGTGACGGAAGACAGGCGGCGATATTCTCGGTGGGTCGTAGAGGAGCCGGAAGAGGGGCGGATGAGTGTCGCCCACCCCCTCGTCCTGATCAATCTCGGCGTGGGGGGGGCGCTGGTTGAACACATGAACCCCGTCCGGCGAGAGACCGTGTCGTTCCTTACCCTGGTGCTCCATGGGCAGGAGCTGACCCTGAAGTGCCGCGTGGCCCGGTCAGTGATCCACCGTTCCGAGGTCCAGACCGACGGCAAGCGAGCGCTGGTCTACCGGACGGGACTGCAGTTTCTCAACATCCCGGAAAGCTCCCGGCAGCTCATCCATCAGTACATCGAGTCCTTGAAGGGAGAAAACTGAGGGTCCTGCAGATCACTCGCCGGAGCCCACCCCTCAACTGCCAAAGGGACCTCGGGGGATGCGCGTCTCAGTCCCTTCAAGCGTGTGCCCCTTGAGCCCCCAAATCGCCATGAGGGCGAGGGCGTCACGTCCCTCCCGCGGGCATGGCCGGTCCATCCTCTGCTGAAACGCCGCCCCCTGGAGGTCCCGCAAATGCCGGGCCGCCGCGCTGCGATAGCGCACCAGCAAGGCGGAGAGCACTCGGGCCAGCTCTCCCGGGGAAGCCCCCATGGCCATGTGCCAGCGAACTTCGTCCACAAAGGCATCCAGGAGAGCGACGGCAGTGACCCGGCGGTCCTGGGGAGCCGCACAAATGGCACGCCGGGACCGCTTAGGCGGAATTTTGCTCTCCCGGTCTCTTTTTGTTATGAGATGGGAGATCGCCCAGCGTGATGTCACCAGGCCAAGCCACAGCATCAAGCGAAGCCGGGAGGACAAGTTTCGCCGGGGTGGAAGCCTGGCGGCGATCTGGCGACCCCAAGCCCATCCCCGACACCGGGCATCATACTTCCGACGGGCGATCGGGTCCCGCAGCACCGCATAGGCCTCAAGGACCGCCCGCCACTGTCCCTGGGCACCTGTGGGGGGGAGTCTCTTCACTGCCGCCCGAAAGGCCCACCGGATTTCCTCTGGAGACGCTGATGGGCCGATACCCAATCGGGCATAATAGGAGGGGAACGGCGTCGCCATCACCCAACAGTGACAGCCTGGCGCCGATCCTTACCGCTGCGCCGATCCATGCCATCCCAGCTTGGGCGAGGCTTGCTCCCCACGATTTCATGCAGGGTAGCCGACCGGCTAATGAGGAGCTCCTGCACGTCCTCAGGAAGCTCGGGCGCCGACTGGGCTTGATCGACGCTATCCCAGATAGTCAACGCGAGATAGATATCGGGATTCTGCCGCTCCTGGGCCAGCAGCGCCTGCCGGAAGCCACCCACCGACTTGAGCTGGGTCACGTAGTCGTTCAGGAACCGCTCGACGACCAGCTCGCCAGCCCACGGGCGCGCCATCAGACGATCGACGCAGGCAACCGTACCCACTCCGCAGGGGATCTCCCAACCACCATCCTGCCCCCCCGCTGCCGGGGGCAGCGATCGCCGACCCCGAGCGCGTCCCAGGTGCCAATTGGTGCTGGCGTACCCCGCCCAGTAGGCCGTGCCCAGGAGTACTCGCTGCGGGAGATCGCCGATATCCCGGGCCACGCGCTTTAACCATGGGGGCACGAGAAGCCTTACCTTGGTTAGACTCCCGAAGGTCTTCTCTTCGCTCATCCCACATACCTCCCTTCTCCTCCCGACCTCTTCCCTCCAAACCTGTCACACCTGGAAAGCATGCGGGGCGGGCCCCGCAGCCGCGGACCGATCCGGCCAAGTCTCACAGGTATCCCGGAGATCTCTCTCCCCCCCCAAGGTTCGGTCGACAAAGGAAAAAGGCCACGTCCTGCTGGACGTGGCCCACGCACACCCAATGGAGGCCCTCCATCGAGGCGTTGGTTCGCCTCCAGCCGCCAGGGTTAGCCGCTACTGAAGAGGACTCTGATCTTCCCCGTTTTGAGTCCAGCCTCAAGCTCCGCCTCGGTGTAAGGGATCAAGGGACCCTGATCCGCAGGCTCCTGTCGAAGCAGGCGGATTGCCTCCCGGTCGCCTACCACCTTGATGAACTCCTTCCGCCCGGAGTACAACTGCACCACCATAAACCGGCCCGTGGACAGGGGGTTATGCCCCATCCGCCGCAGGTAATTGAGGGCCCGCCTGAGCTGCGGCCCGCTCAGGTGCCGGCGCAGCTCAACCAGTAACTGAATCTCGCGGACTTCCTTGGACCGAAATCTAACCCGGCGACGCCCCCCTGATTGGGACAAGCCCGCGGGGACCACCAACCCGGTCGCGACCCAGTACATCAGGGTCCGGTAGGGGACACCGACCAACTGGGCCACCTCGCCCGCACTGCACTCGTGATTCATGTGCAAAATCCTGTTGCAACATTGCAAAATGAACTTGCACGCATTCTGCTGCGGATTCGAGCGCCTGTCAAGGAATTTTTCGCCTTCAAAGGGTACCCGCGAGAGTGGCTCCGACAGGTCACCGACTCACGATGCGGTATGGCCAGAATGGGCGGAACTGGGATTGAGGGTATTGAGAAGGGTGGAAAGTTGCCTAACCTGTATCGAGCCCCCCTCTACGAACCGGACCCCCATCCCACTTGGGAAGTCGTTCCGATCGTCAACGGGGTTGCTCCACGCGACCCGACCCCACAGGGAGAGGGCAGATAGGGGTCCGGGGGGAGTCACGTGCAGGAACAGGTCCTGCCCGGTGCGCACAGGATCAGTGGTCTCGATGAACATCCCACCCTCGCTGAGGTTAAGACAGGTGCCGATCCCCGACCCCCCCTCATGATCGTAGGCAATCGGAAGCCGGGATGGCAACCTTGGATGACGTTGCCTCTGGCCGCCCCGAAGTATCTCTCTAAGGACCAAGACGTCCAGGTCCCGGAGGAAAGCAATCCCATGCCCATTGACCACCCCGAGATCGGTCCGTAAGGCTTTACCCCCCCAGACCACCTGGCTGCGGACTTCGGGCCCCTCTCCCAGGCGCACCACCAGCCTGGTGTGGACGGGAAGCCCAGTCCCAAGTAGGAGCATGGCTCCCCCCGGAGCGATCTGGCGAGTCTTCCCCCCAAGGCAGGTACGGGGCTTTCCCGGGGTGAAGACGGCACACTGGGCTGGAAGGTATGCTTCGATCCGGGGATACCGACGATCGGCAGACCATTGCATAGTACTCCTCCCTCTCCTTTTCTCTCCGACGCAGCAACATCCGTACCAGTCCGTTCCCCGGCGGTATCCCCCCAGCGAAGCACGCTTGTTAGCTGCGCTGGGCGGCTCCATGCGCAAAGGCGTGAGGCGTTCCCAGACAGGGGGCAAAAGGAAGCAGGGGTGACCTCCAATAGGGTGAAATGCCCCCTGGCTCGGAAATCTAGGAAGTCGCCAAAAAGTATTCGGGACCAGGGAAGCGGCTCCGGGAGAGGGTCAGCAGAAGTTGTGGAGCACTTCAGGGATGATCTCGTAGCGACCGATGGGGATGATGTAGATGCAGCGCAACTGGTGGGCGTTGAACTCTGCCAGGACATCGCGGGCCACGCGGACCTGCTCGCGGCCGTCCCCCTTCCGAAGACGGTCGAGGACATGGTCCGGGATCTCGATCCCTGGGATGTGGATATCGCCGCTCCGGATCCGCTCGGCCCACTCCCGGTCCTTGGGCAAGAGGATTCCCCAGAAGATGGGGACCTCCGGCGCCTGCGCCCCCGCCTCGGCATACACCTCGGTGAGAGCGGCGAGTAGCCGCTGCGCTGGGACCGCCGAGAAGATCGGCTGGGTCAGCACGTATTCCGCTCCCGCATCGAGCTTCTTCTTGAGTTGCAGCGCCTCCGCCCGCACATTTCCGACGTTCGGGTCCGCGGTCGCCCCCAGACAGAAGCGGGTGGGCCCATCAAGCCGCGTGTCGTTGTACCCAACGCCACGGTTGAGGGACGCCCCAAGCTCGAGGAGCCCGATCGAGGTGACATCGAACACCCCACGGATCCCGTGGACCTTGTCCTCTGCACGGACCCGGTCGCCGGTGAGCATCAGCAGGTTCTCCACGCCGAGCATCCAGGCACCGAGGAGTCGGCTCTGAAGTCCGAGGCGGTTGGTATCCCGACAGGTGATGTGGGAGATGGCATCGATGCCGGTTTTCTCCCTCAGCAGGTAGGAGGCAATGATCGAGTCGGCCTTGACGCTGGCGCCGGAATTGTCGGTGACGTTGAGCCAATCCACATCGAGACCCCTGACGCGCGAGACGAGTTTGGAGATATCCCCGCCTCGCGGGGGATTCACATCCACCGTCACGAGGGGTCGCGTACTGGCGCGATATTTGTCGAGGACCCGCACCGCACTCCTCTCAACCACGCGCCCGGAAAGGCCTCACGGGGGAAACGGTGTGATCGTAAACGACGGAGCCAGCTCGATGCAAGGAGAAAAAGGCCGCCGCAGGCTAAACACACCGAGCTGCCCCGATGGGTACGGAGAGAACCGGAGGAATTTCTGTCGCCGAGGTGTGCCTACAGAAGCCCCTTCACCAGACCACCGTCCACGGGGATCGTCGTCCCGGTCAGGTAGCTTGCCCGCTCGGATGCGAGGAAGGCGACCAGGGCGGCAAGCTCCTGTGGTTCGCCGAGGCGCCCCACGGGAATCAAGCGGGCCCTGGCCTCGATCAGCGCCTCGGGGTCCTCCCCCCGTTCGGCAGCGCGGGCCCGGATCGTCTCACGGAACCGATCGGTCACCATCACTCCGGGACAGACATTGTTCACCAGAATATTGGCGGGGGCGAGTTCGTTCGCCAGTGTCTTGGCGAAGCCGATGACACCGGGGCGGACAGTGTTGGAAAGGATGAGGCCCTCGATCGGCTGCTTGACCGAGGTCGAGGTGATGTTAATGATCCGCCCCCAGCGCTGCCGGCGCATGATCGGGACCACGGCGGTTGAGAGCCGGATGACGCTCAACAGGGTCAGGGTCATCGCCTCCTGCCAGTCCCGGTCGGTCATGTGGTCGAAGGAGCCGGGCCGGGGACCGCCGGCATTGTTGACCAAGATATCCACGCGGCCGAATCGCGTGTGGGTCGCCTCCACCAGCCGTGTGATCTCCTCGGACCGGGTCACGTCGGCACGGACCGCCAGGACCTCAGCGCCGGTCGCCGCAACGATCATCTCCCGGGCTACCTCGAGGGCCTCGTGGCCCCGCGCCGCAATGACCACACGGCACCCTTCCCGTGCGAGCTCGAGAGCGCACGCGTATCCAAGCCCCTTACTCGCCGCGCTGACAAGGGCGACCTTGCCCTTTAAACCCAGGTCCATCGTATCCTCCAACGGGGAGGCGCGACGCCCGTGCTCACCATCACTCCTCCGCCTCCCGTCGGACAGGAGCAACGACAGAGGGGCTCGCCACCTCCTCCCTTGACTTCCCCCGGAGGCTGGTGGTCAAGGCGAGCTGCGCATCCAGCCAGAGAGAGTACATCGTGGGGATGAGGACCAGGGTGAAGAGGCTTGAGACCACGAGCCCGCCCAGGATCGCTGCCCCCAACCCGCGGTACAGCTCCGACCCGGACCCACGGGCGAAGACCAGCGGGAGCATACCGAAGACGGTAGTGGCGGTGGTCATGAAGATCGGGCGGACCCGCGTGCGGACACTCTCCACAACCGCCTCCTGCGGGTCCCATCCCTCCCGCATATTATTCAAGGCCTGGTGCAGAATGAGGATGGCATTGTTCACCACAATCCCGGCCAGGATCACGAAACCCAGCATGGTGATCACATCCATCTTGATGGCCGGTTCAAACACATTGGCGAGCCGGACCGCAAGGACCCCGCCCGTGGCGGCGAGCGGGACGGTGAACATGATGATGAGGGGCGTGCTCCAGGACTCAAAGAGGGAACACATCAGGAGATAGATCACCACCAGCGCCAAGAGGAAGGACCACTTGATGGAGTTCCAGGCGACACTGAGGTCCCGGGCCTGTCCGGCCACAGCAATCGTGTATCCCAGGGGAAGGGCCCTGCGGACAGGGTCCACGGCCCTCTCCACCAACTTGATCGCCGTCTCGAGGGGTACGTCCCCATTCACGTTGACGGTGAGCTTAATGGCCCGGTCACGGTCGATGTGCTCCACCTTGGTGGGCCCGGTTTCGAACCGGACGGTCGCGATGTCCGAGAGGTGCACCATCCGACCGGCTGGCGTGAAGAAAACGATCTTCTCCAGGTCCTGTGTCCGCCGGATGTCCCGTGATGAGCCTTTGAGGATGATGTCCAGCTCCTTCCCCCGCTCCCGGAATTGCCCGGCCCCCGTCCCGCGCACCATGGTCTCCACCACATACCCGACTTCCCGAACGCGCAGGCCAAGCTGGGCAGCTTTGGCGCGATCCACGCGGACCTGGAGCTCCGGGTTACCAGCCTCGAAGCTACTATTGACAAAGTTCACCTGCCGCAGTCGCATCAGATCACGTTGAAGCCGCTCGCTGATGGCTTGGATCTGATCCAGGTTGTCCCCCTTGACCTCCACTTCCAGGTTGGTGCCGCCAATAAAGGCCCCTCGGCGCCGGAAGAGGGGGGACTGGGTGATGAAGATTCCTTCCGTTCCCGGGATCCCCTTGGACCGCCGCCGCATTTCGGCGATCACCCGGCGCATTCCGGACAGGGTATGATACTCGGGCTTGACGATCGCCCCCATGATGGTGTTTTGCACCCGGGCCACGGCGAACATCCGATGGATCTCGGGCAGCTTAAAGCGCCGCTCGAGCTCTTTCAGGATCTCCTCACGCTGATCGACGTTCAGGCCTGGGGTGGTCCGAATGAGGACGAAAATCAAATTCCGGTTACCCTGTGGGAGGTAGTCGATGGGAGGCATAAAGAAATAGCTGAGCGAGACCGCGGCAAGGATGATGGTCAGGGCAACCGCAATTCGCCGTCCGAAGCCCTGCCGGAGCCAATTGAGGCCCCCGACAAGGGCCTCGACAAAGGCCCCACCGGACTCGTCCAGCCGGAGTCTGTCCAGGATCCTCCAGGAGGATCGGCGGCTACGAGTATTGTGTACCTCCGGGCTCAGACCCAGCAGCCTGGCGCTGAGCATCGGTACCACGGTCAGGGATACGATCAGCGAGAGAGCCACGGCGGTGGAGATGGCGATGGCGATGTCGCGGAAGAGCTGGCCGGCCTCTTCCTTGACAAAGATGATCGGGATGAAGACAAAGATCGTGGTGAGGGCAGAGGCCAGCACCGCCCCCCACACCTCGACGGCGGCATCACAGGCAGCCTGGACCTTTCCCTTCCCCATCTGGCGGTGGCGATATATGTTCTCGAGGATCACGATCGAGCTGTCCACCACCATTCCCGAGGCGAACGCCAGTCCGGCGAGCATGACGATATTCAAGGTTCGGCCCAGGGCATCCAGGACCACAAAGGTCGCTACGAGGGAGATGGGGATCGCAAAGGCGAGGATGAAGATACTCGGGAGACTCCGGAGGAAGAGGAGCAGGACCGCCACCGCCAGAAAGGCCCCGTAGAAGAGGTTGGTGGTCACAAGCCCCACGGAATCATAGATATAGTGGGTTTCGTCATAGACCTGGACCAGCTCGATACCCTTTCCCCGGTATAGATCATTGAGATACCGGAGTTCCCTCTTTACCCCTTCCATCACGTCCAGGGTGT
>JBHIAD010000063.1:0-9001 GCA_046758405.1 Methylomirabilales bacterium (SeqCode) | reverse complement strand
ATCCCCTGCAGGGCCTCACGCCGGCCGATCACAAAGGCCAGCCCGGGCATCCCCTGCAGGCACTTATTGGCGTTCGCAATCAGAAAGTCGATGTGGAACCCTTGGCAATCGATCACCTCCCCCCCAAAGGAACTCATCGCATCCACGATGAGGGACCGTCCGGCCGCCGCCACGACCTCGCCGATCTCGCCAAGGGGATTCAGCAATCCCGTGGTCGTCTCATGGTGGACGAGGGCCACGTGGCTGATCGACGCGTCCCTCGCCAGGACCTCAGCAACGGCCGCCGGATCAGCGGGCTCGGTCCACCCCCGGGTGAGCGCTGTATGGGGAATCCCGTGGGCGACCGCCATCTGTCGAATGCGGTCACCGTAGACCCCGTTATCAATCACCAAGAGGGTCCGGCCCGTCGGGACGGCCGAACAGACCGTGGCCTCGACCGCCGCCGTTCCCGAGCCGGTGAACAGGACGGCCGCGTGGGTGCGCTCCGAGACGCCTGCGACCTCGAGCAGCCTGCGGCGCACCTCGCGCATGACTTCCAGAAACTCCGCCTCGCGGTGACAGAGATCCGGGATCAGGAGGGCCTGACGGACCGAATCGGTGACGTTCCCGGGCCCCGGATTGAGCAGAATATACCGCTTCAGCTTCACCGTGCCCGGATCCACGCCACCCCGAGATTCCCCCTCAGACGGCCCGGGCGATCGCATCAATGGCCTCGGGGTTCTCGAGGGAAGAAAGGTCACCCAGGTCGGCTCTGTCGAGGTACTTCGCCTTGACGACCCGCCGAACGATCTTGGCGTTCCTCGTCCTCGGCAGATCCTTCACAAACCGGACCGCCTCAGGCCGAAGCGCCTTGCCGAGCACCCTGGTCACCTGATCCGTCAGGGCACGACGGAGCGCCTCGGTCGGCTCGTGCCCCGGCTTCAGCATCACCACGCAGGCCAGGACCTCACCCTTCACGGGGTGGGGCACGCCGATCGCGGCCGACTCGGCGACCGCGGGATGTGCGGCCAGGGCCGACTCCACCTCGGCCGGCCCCACCCGCTTCCCGGCAATCTTGATGGTATCGTCCGAGCGGCCATGGATGTACCAGAACCCGTCTGCGTCAATCTCGGCCCAATCCCCATGGACCCACACCTCCGGGAACCGGGACCAGTAGGTCTCCAGATACCGTTCGGGGTCCTGAAAGAACCCCGCCGTCATCCCCGGCCAGGGTCCTTTGATCACCAACTCCCCCACCTGCCCCCGGACCGGCCGCCCCTGCTTATCGAAGACATCCGCGTCCATCCCCGGGATGACACAGGAAAAGGCGCAGGGCTTCTGGGGTTCGAGCGGGGTGCACCCGAGGATCCCGCCCGCAACCTCGGTCCCCCCGGAGTAGTTGATGATCGGACAGCGCCCGCCGCCGACCTGTTCGAAGAACCAACCCCACGGTGCGGGGTTCCAGGGCTCACCGGTCGAGCCGAGGATCCGGAGGGAGGACAGATCATGGCGCTTGACGTGGGCCTCCCCGTGCGGCATGAGGGCCCGGATCGCCGTGGGTGAGATCCCGAAGACACTCACCCGGTGCCGGGCCACGACGGCCCAGAGCCGGTCTGGCGCCGGCCAGTCGATCGCGCCATCATACAGGCAGAGCGTCGCGCCCAGCGTCAGCGTCCCCATGATCTCCCACGGCCCCATCATCCAGCCGAGGTCGGTGAGCCAGAACAGGGTGTCCCGCTCCTGCACGTCGAAACAGTAGGCCATGTCGTGGGTCCCCTTCAGGGGGAATCCGGCGTGGACGTGGACCGTGGCCTTGGGTCGGCCGGTCGTCCCCGACGTGTAGATGAGCATGAAGGGATCCTCGGAGGCCATCAACTCGCTCGCACAGTCGGTCGGCTGATCCCGGACCGCCTCGTCCCACCCGAGGTCGCGCCCTGGCGTCCAGGGGATGTCGGTCCCGAGGCGGCGGTGGACGATGACGCGTCCCACGCACCCGGAGAGGGTGACCGCCTCGTCCGCAATGCGCTTCATGGCAACAGTCCTGCCGCGGCGGAAAAAGCCGTCTGCGGTGATGAGGAGCTTCGCCGCCGAGTCCCGGAGACGGGTCGCGGCCGCGTCGGCCCCGTACCCGGAGAAGATCGGCACGTAGACCGCCCCGATCTTCGAACACGCCAGGGTCGCAATGACCGTCTCGGGGCCCATCGGTAGGAAGATCCCGACCGTGTCGCCCCGGCCCACACCAAGCGATCTCAGGCCGTTGGCCAAGCGATTGACCGCGGCGGCAAGCTCCGCATAGGTCAGGGCCCGGATCTGTCCATCCTCCCCCTCCCAGACCACCGCGGCCTTGTCCCGACGAGGGGTCCCGAGGTGGCGGTCCACCGCGTTATGGGTCAGGTTCAGCCGACCACTCACGAACCAGCGGGCCCAGGGGATACCCCGCGACGTGTCGAGCACCTTGGTGTAGGGGGTGAACCACTCGATGCCGAGGTCCCGGACCACCGCGTCCCAGTACCACTCGGGCTCCGCCTTCGCCCGCTGGCAGAGGACCCCGAAATCGGGAATCCGCTCTCTCCGCATGAAGGCGGTGAGGCGGCTCCCCTCGACATACTCCCGGCTTGGCCGCCATACCATCCCTCTCTGACCCCGGGTGCTCGCCACGCTCTCACCCCCCCTTGCTGCAAGGAACCAGCCCCACCTTACCGCAGCGGTTCGAATGGGGCAAGGGCGAGACCTCTTTCAAGATGCGTGAATTCTTGCTATAATATGTAGGTGTTTTGCTCCGACAACGGGTGATCGGATCGAATCCTCAAGAGAACGGGCCATCGCCAACGAGGTCTGAGATGTTTGAGACAGTGCTCTTCATCGGATTGATCGTGGGGCTGCTTTGGTTCAGCGCGAAGCATGGGTGAGGTCCAAGCCTCTCCCCTCGTGGAAAGGGGAGTTGCAGCTTGGATCCCTCGGATCAGCAGCACAAGCACCCCGAGGAACCGTCAGCCTCGTCTCGCTGAGCCAGCTTCTCCAGGCGCCCTATATCGAACCGACGGTCCATCGGACCCTGCCCGGGGTTGGGAAATAGAGCATGCATGTCGCTGTCGGCGCCGACCATGCCGGGTTTCCCCTCAAGCGGGACCTTGTGGTTTATCTCACCGAACTGCAGCACGACGTATTGGACCTCGGCACGGACAACACCGCGCCAGTGGACTATCCCGATACCGCCGAAGCCGTGGGGCTGGCCATCGTGGAAGGCCGAGCGGAACGTGGGATCCTCGTCTGTGGCAGCGGGGTCGGCGCCTCAGTGGCCGCGAACAAGTTGTCCGGCATTCGAGCGGGGCTCTGCCATGACACCTACTCGGCTCGGCAGGGCGTGGAGCACGACGACATGAATGTCCTCGTCCTGGGCGCTCGCGTGATCGGGACGGAACTTGCCCGGGAGCTGGTCCGTTCCTTCTTGGGGGCGAGCTTTTCGGGAGAAGAACGCCACCGGCGGCGGCTCAAAAAAATCAAGGCCTTGGAGACTCACCGCGGGCAGGGCCAAACCCCCTGACAGGAGCAGACGAGGATGAACCCGCTCCAGGCCTTACAGCAGCAGGGGCAGTCCTGTTGGCTCGACTACATCCGCCGCAACCTGATCGTGAGCAGGGAACTCACCCGCCTGATCGTGAAAGACGGGCTGCGCGGCGTGACCAGCAACCCCACCATCTTCGAAAAGGCCATCGCCGGCAGCGATGATTACGACGGCGCCCTGGGCGCCCTGCTCGCGGCCGATCCCCATGCCGACGTCAGGGGGCTCTACGAGCAGCTGGCCATCGAGGACATCCGGATGGCCGCTGACGCGCTGAAGCCTGTCTACGATGACACGGACGGGACAGACGGCTTTGTGTCCCTCGAGGTGTCACCCCACCTGGCCCACGACACGGCGGGCACCATCGCCGAGGCGCGACGCCTGCGGCGAGCGGTGGATCGCCCGAATGTCATGATCAAGGTGCCGGCCACACCGGAGGGCATCCCAGCCATCGAAGCGCTCATCGCCGACGGGGCTCCCGTGAACGTGACCCTGATCTTCTCCTTGGGTCACTACGAGGCCGTGGCCCAGGCGTACCTCCGGGGGCTCGAACGGTGCGCGGAACCCAGCCGGGCGGCCTCCGTGGCGTCCTTCTTCGTGAGCCGGGTCGACACCGCAGTAGACCGCGCCCTGGAGGCGATCGGCACATCCGAGGCCTTGGCCTTCAGGGGACGGATCGCGGTGGCGAATGCCAAGATGGCCTACGGTCGGTTCCGCGAGATCTTTTTCGGCGAGCCCTTTGCGGCGCTGCGCCAGCGTGGCGCCCGTGTTCAGCGACCCCTCTGGGCCAGCACCGGCACCAAGAACCCGGCCTACTCCGATGTCCTGTACGTCGAGGAACTCATCGGGCCGGACACGGTCAACACCATGCCGCCTGCCACCCTCAACGCCTTCCGGGATCACGGACGGGTGCGGGCCACATTGGACGATGGACTGGAGGCGGCCGGGGCTGCCCTGGCCCGCGTGGCCGAGCTCGGTGTCGACCTCGACGCCATCACTGAGACGCTGCAAAAGGATGGTGTGGCCGCCTTCGCCCAGTCCTTCGAGCTTCTGCTTGCGACACTGGAAGAGAAGCGCGAGGCGATCCTGAGGAGCCGCGTGGACCGTCAGCGCCTCACCCTGGGTAGCTCCGAGGCCCCCGTAGCAACACGGCTGCAAACCTGGCAGGGAGAGAAGTTCGGCTGCCGGCTTTGGGCCAAGGATCCCACCCTCTGGTCTCCTCAGCCCGTGCCAGAACTGACCGACCGGTTGGGCTGGCTCACCCTGCCCGAGACCATGCAAGACGAGCTGGATAGCCTGGTCACCTTCGCGGATGCCGTAAGGGCCGATGGGATCCGCCATGTGGTCCTGCTCGGCATGGGTGGCTCGAGCCTGGCCCCGGAGGTCTTCGCCCGCAGCTTCGGGAGCGCCCCAGGCTATCCCGAGCTCACGGTCTTAGACAGCACGCACCCCGCGGCCGTACGGGGGACGGAGGCCCGCGTGGACCTCCGCCACACCCTCTTCCTGGTTTCGAGCAAGTCGGGGACCACAACCGAGACCCTCTCCCTCTTTCGCTACTTCTGGCGCCAGATGGGCCAGGTGGCCGATCCACCGGGGCGCCACTTCGCCGCCATCACCGATCCGGGGACACCACTGGCGCAGATGGCCCAGGAGCGAGGTTTCCGCCGGGTGTTTCTGGCCCCTCCAGACGTCGGAGGACGCTATTCGGCCCTCACGGTCTTCGGGCTCGTGCCGGCGGCCCTGATTGGACTTCCGGTTCATCAGGTGCTGGACCGGGCGTGGACGATGGCCGAGGCGTCCGCCTTCTGCGTGCCGGAGCCAGCGAACGCCCCCCTGACCCTGGGTGCGGCCCTCGGGGAACTCGCTCGTGCCGGTCGGGACAAGGTGACCTTCCTGGCCTCTCCGTCCTTGGCCGCCTTCCCCGCCTGGATTGAGCAGCTCATCGCGGAGAGCACCGGCAAGGAGGGCAAGGGGATTGTGCCCGTGGCCGATGAGCCCCCCGGGTCGCCGGAGATCTACGGCGGCGACCGCTTCTTCATCGGTCTGTACTTGGAAGAGCGCGACGGTACCGCCCTGGATCAACAACTGGCGGCCCTGGAGGCAGCGGGCCATCCCGTGGCCCGCATCCGTCTCACCGAGAAGATCGACCTGGGTCAGGAGTTCTTCCGCTGGGAGGTGGCAGTGGCGGGGGCCGGGGCGGTGCTGGGCATCCACCCCTTCAACCAACCGGACGTGCAACTGGCCAAAGAGCTCGCCCAAAAGGCCATGGCAAAGGGAGGGGCCGGAGCGAAACGGCCAAAGGACGGGCGGGTCAGGACGGTGCCGGTGGTCCGGCCCAAGGTCTTGGCCGGCGCCCTGAAGGCCTGGCTGGCTGAAGCCCAGGAGGGTGATTACGTCGCCATACAGGCCTACCTCGCCCCGACGGCCGAGACCACGGACCTGCTCCAGACCACTCGCGTCCACCTGCGAGATCGCCTCCGGCTGGCCACGACGCTGGGCTACGGCCCCCGCTTTCTCCACTCCACCGGACAACTGCACAAGGGCGGACCCAATACCGGCCTCTTCTTGCAACTCGTGGATGACCCGGCGGAGGATCTGCCTGTGCCGGAGAGTGATTATACGTTCGGGGCGTTGATCCGGGCCCAGGCCTTGGGTGACTGCCAGGCCCTCGCCGAGCGCCGTCGGCGAGTGCTGCGCGTTGAGCTCGGTGGTGATGCGACCGAGGGGCTCAGGCGACTGGAAACGGCGCTCCGGGGTTGAGGTCACGATCCTCTACTCGCAAGCCCTGCGCACCGGTAGTGCGAGCTGTTCCGAGCGGGCAGAGGGCGAGGACGGGAAGGCTGAGGAGGAATCGCCGATGGAACTCGGGATGATCGGCCTGGGGCGCATGGGCGCCAACATGGCGGAGCGGCTCCTCCAGGGTGGTCACCGGGTGGTGGGGTATGACCGGAATCCACAGGGCGTCGCACGCGTCACGGAGAAGGGCGGTGAGGGAGCGGAGTCTCTGCAGCAGCTGAGCAAGAAGCTCGTGGCACCGCGGGCGGTGTGGTTGATGGTTCCCGCCGGCGACCCCGTGGACCAGACCATCCAAAGCCTGTTGCCACACCTTTCCCCCGGCGACGTGATCATCGACGGGGGCAACTCGTATTACAAGGATACGCTGCGCAGGACTGCCATGCTCAAGGAGCGGAAGCTCCAGATGGTGGACGCCGGGACGAGCGGGGGAATCTGGGGACTCACCGAGGGCTACAGCCTGATGGTGGGTGGTGAGCCAGAGGTGGTGCAGCGGCTCCGCCCCCTTTTCGAGACGCTGGCGCCGGACAAGGGCTGGGGGCACGTGGGACCGAACGGCGCCGGCCACTTCGTGAAGATGGTCCACAACGGCATCGAGTACGGTCTGATGCAGGCGTACGCCGAAGGCTTCGCCCTCATGAAACGCAAGGAGGAGTTTGGGCTGGACCTTCACCAAGTGGCCGAGATCTGGCGACACGGCAGTGTGGTGCGCTCCTGGTTGCTCGATCTCGCCGCCGATGCCCTGGCCGAAAACCCGGATCTCAGTGGAGTCGCCCCTTACGTCGCCGATTCGGGCGAGGGGCGCTGGACCGTCTTCGAGGCCATCGACCGAGACCTGTCTGCACCCACGATCACCCTGGCGCTCCTGGAGCGCCTGCGCTCTCGCGACAAGGACTCCTTTGCGGATAAGCTCCTGGCCATGCTGCGCTATCAATTCGGTCACCACGAACTGAAGGGGGAAGGATAGGCATGGCCCACATCCAGGTGGCCCCCCACCTCTTCGTCGTCCTGGGGGCGAGGGGCGATCTCATGCGCCGCAAGCTGCTCCCTGCCCTGTACCATTTACACAAAACAGGGCACCTGAAGGGCCGCTCCTTGATCCTCGGTGCGGCCCGCAGTACCGAACCGGATGACCAGAGTTTCCGGTCATGGGCGCGGGAAGCATTGGGGGCTACCGGGCTGCCGGCAGGGGAGCTTACCACCCACTGGTGCGACGAGTGTCTGTATTATCAGTCGATCGGCGGGGGACGTGCCGAAGACTACCAGGCCTTGGCGGCCCGCATTGCGAAGCTGGAGCAGGTCCATAACTTGCCGGGCAATCGGGTCTTCTACCTGGCGCTGCCACCGGCCGCCTTCCCGAGCACCATCGAGGGGCTGGGCCAGGCGAGGCTGAATCAGAGCAGCGGATGGACCCGGCTGGTCATTGAGAAGCCTTTCGGGCGTGATCTGGCTTCCGCTCAGGACCTCAACCGTCTGGTGCACCGGCACTTTGACGAGTCCCAGGTCTATCGGATCGATCACTATCTCGGCAAGGAAACGGTCCAGAACCTGTTGGTCTTCCGATTCGCCAACGTCCTCTTCGAATCCCTCTGGAGTCGGGACCGCGTGGAAAGTGTGCAGATCACGGTGGCCGAGGACCTGGGGACCGGGGGGCGAGCTGGCTACTATGAGCAGGCCGGGGCGCTCCGCGACATGGTGCAGAACCATCTCACCCAACTCCTGACCCTGACGGCGATGGAGGTCCCGGCGGCCTTCGAGGCGAATGCCATCCGGTTCGAGAAGATCAAGGTCCTCCGCTCCATCCCACTGATTCGCCCCGAAGACGTGGTCTTCGGGCAGTACACCAGGGGAGAGGTCCGTGACCAGCAGGTCCCCGGCTACCTGGAGGAGGCGGGCGTCGCCCCCGAATCCCGAACGGAAACCTTCGTGGCCCTGCGCCTGGAGATCGCCAACTGGCGCTGGCAGGGGGTGCCCTTCTACCTGCGCACCGGCAAACGTCTCCCCCGCCCGCTCACCCAGATCGTGGTCACTTTTCGCTGCCCCCCGGTGTCGATCTTCAATCCCTTTGATCATTGCGAGATCCACTGTAACACCCTGGTTATCACCCTGCAGCCGGACGAGGGGTTCGACCTGCACTTTGAGGTGAAGGCACCCGGCGAGGCGATCACCCTGAAGACCCAGCGTCTCCACTTCCGATATGCCGAAGCCTTCGGCCCACTTCCCGATGCCTACATCACGCTCCTCCTCGACATCCTGACCAGTGACCAGACCCTCTTCGTCCACACGGAGGAAGTGGAGGCCGCCTGGCGGCTGTACACGCCGCTCCTCGAACAAAAGCTCCCCGTGCATCCGTACGCGGCCGGCACCTGGGGTCCCAAAGAGGCCGACCAACTCCTGGCCCGACAGGGCCAGCAGTGGCTGATCCCGTAAGCTCCAACGTGAAGGAAACGTGCGGAGGCCCTGATCGCCAGAGACGCTTTTGAGGCATGACCGAAACCTGCCGAACGTCACGTCTCAGGCGGCCCGGTCGAGGGCGAGCAGTTGGAGCTGCTCAGGCACCGTCTGGGTCGCCGTCTCCGGCTTGGTCGGGGATAAAAAATTCGACGCCGATCCCGATTTCGCACACGCCCGCCCCCCTCCCTTCGCCTGTTACTCCAACGCCTCGTC
>JBHIAD010000062.1:0-9009 GCA_046758405.1 Methylomirabilales bacterium (SeqCode) | reverse complement strand
ACGTAGAAGCGGGCGCCGTTGGACAGGATGAGGTTGATGAGGCGAGATTCCTCCTTGGAGGGGGCGTCCTTCTCCTCCATGTATTCGAATCCGCGGGCGTCCCGGAGCGGGCTTTCCGCCTCGTAGTCCCACCGGATGCGGGAGGCGCGGTAGGTTTCGTAGCTGTTGATCAGGAGGAGGGAGGAGAGGATCGGGTTGAAGTCAGGCTGGTTCTTGACCGTGATCCCGTACTCGGTCTCGATCCCCATCACCTTCGGGATGGCCATGCGCCTCCTCTCTCTCAAACGGAAAACCTCCCGCCACGGAAGTTCGGGAGTTCCGGCTCGGTCCCGAACCACATCCGGGAGGGAGGTTCAAAGGGGGACCACCCCGTCGCAGATGCGCAGAGGGGGTCCCTCCGCGGCTAGAGATATTGGCCGGTGGCGATCACGCGCTCCACGGCCCGCTGCTTTTCTTTGCTCTCGCCCAAGAGCGGCTTGACGTAGACGATCCGCTCGCCCTTCTTCCCGGCGATCTTGGCCCAGTCATCCGGATTGGTGGTGTTGGGCAGGTCTTCGTTCTCCTTGAACTCCTCACGGACCGCGGTGATCAGGTCTTCTAGGTTGATGCCCTTCTCACCCGTGGCGATGTAGCGCTTCAGCGCCAGCTTCTTGGCCCGGCGCACGACGGACTCGATCATGGCCCCGGAGGCGAAGTCCTTGAAGTAGAGGATCTCCTTGTCGCCATTCTGGTAGGTCACTTCCAGGAAGCGGTTCTCGTCGCTGAGGGCGAACATCTCCTCAGAGGTGGAGGCGATGAGGCGGGTCACGGTCGCAGCCAGGTCGCCCCCGTGCTGCCCAGTCTCCGACTCGTGCAGCGGGACATCATCGCTCAGGTACTTGGAGAAGATGTCGACGGCCGCGGCCATGTCCGGGCGGTCGATCTTGATCTTCACGTCGAGCCGTCCCGACCGGAGGATGGCCGGGTCGATCAAGTCCTGCCGGTTGGAGGCGCCGATCACGATCACGTTCTTCAGCCCCTCGACGCCGTCGATCTCGGCGAGGAGCTGCGGCACGATGGTGGTCTCCACGTCGGAGGAGATGCCGGACCCGCGGGTGCGGAAGAGCGCGTCCATCTCGTCGAAGAACACGATGACGGGCACATCCTCGGCCGCCTTCTCCTTGGCCTTCTGGAAGATCTCCCGGATCTTTCGCTCGGTCTCGCCGACGTACTTGTTGAGGAGCTCGGGACCCTTGATGTTGAGGAAGTACCCCTTGATCTTCTCCTCCCGCTTCTCGGAAATCTTCTCGGCCAGGTTGTTGGCCACCGCCTTGGCGATCATGGTCTTCCCGCAGCCGGGAGGACCGTAGAGCAGCACGCCCTTCGGCGGCGCGAGCTTGTGCTCCCTGTAGTAATCCGCATAGAGGTAGGGCAGCTCCACCGCATCGCGGATGGCATCGATCTGGGACTCCAGCCCGCCGATGTCCTCGTAGCGGATCTCCGGCACCTCCTCCAGGGCCAGGTCCTCCACCTCGCTCTTCGGCAGCCGCTCGAGGAGGTAGCCGGACTTGGAATCCATGAGGAGGTGATCCCCCACTTTGAGGTTGAGCCGGCGGAGTGGGTCGGCGAGGATCCCGACCCGTTCCTCGTCGGCCCGGACCGTCACGGTGGCCCGGTCATCGTCCAGCTGCTCCTTGAGGACGACCACCTCGCCCTGAATCTCGTAGCCTCCCGCCTCGATGACGTTGAGCCCCTCGTTGAGGATTAACTCCTGCCCAGGTTTGAGGGTCTCGGGCTTGATGGAGGGGTGAACGTTCACTTTGACTTTCCGCCCCTGAGCCAGGATGTTCACGGTCCCGTCGTCGTTGTGCGAGAGGTAGACGCTGTAGGAGGAGGGAGGCGCGCAGAGCTTGTCCACCTCCTCCTTGAGGGACTGGATCTGCTCTCGAGCCTCGTAGAGTGTGTTGACCAGCTTCTCGTTCTGGTTGAACGCCTGGACGAGCTGCCGGTTCGCTTCCCGGAGCTTGTTCTCCAGGATCATGAACTCTTTGGGAGCCTCCTCGAGCTTCTTGCGGAGATACGTGGTCTCGGCTTCGAGCGAGCGGATGTAGGCTTGGAGGTCCTGCACTTGCATCTCGTACTCGGTCAGTCGACGGCGCGTCCCCGCGTCAGACGACATCGGAAAGAACTTGGAGAGCCCTTTGACTCCTTCGGGACCGGGTCCTCGGTTCGGATTGCCCTTCTTCTCGAACTCCTTCATGGCCTCTGCCTTTCAGTGGGGACCCCTCGCATGACCCGGCAAACTTTGCCCGTTTATGTCACGCCGGGTACCCGAGAAAGTGCTTCAGTATAGGAACCCGTGGAAAAAAAAGTCAAGAGATTTCCCCCCCGAGACCCTCGAGGACTCATTGAAAATCCTCAACTTCCACGATATCACCTCCCGGGGACGTGCGGAAATCCTCAAAGATTCGCCTAAGAACCCTGCAACAGCGGTGCCACCTGCACGTAGTGCCGACGGATAGACGAAGCCGGATCATACGTCGTATAAACGAGTTATGCGGGGAGTGAGACTCATCCTACTTGCCACCGCATTCCTTGTCTTCGCTGTCACCCCCCTTCCAGCGACTGCCCAGTTCCCTGGCGAGCTCCGGGTCGGCCTCCCCGATATCCCTGTGCCCCCCGACCCTGCCACGGCCCTGGAGGGCCCGGCTCCCCTGATCGGCCGCCATGTATTCGAGACGCTGGTGCAATATCAGGAGGGGGGCAGCGACATCGAGCCCCACCTGGCGACCCGGTGGAGGGTCTCTCGCGATGGGCTGACCTGGACATTCACGCTCCGCACCGGCGTCCGATTTCACGATGGCACTCCGCTCACAGCGCCGTTGGTCGTCGAAAGCTTCGAACGACACATTCTGCAAGGTCCCTCCTACCCTGATCCGAACGAAGTTTGGCCACGGCTCCTGCGAGGGCTCCCAGGGGTGATCAAGGGAGTGCGGGCGCCTGACCCCCAGACAGTGGAGATCCAGCTCGTGCTGCCATACGCGCCCGTGTTGGCCGCGCTGGCTCATCCAGGCCTCTCCGTCGTCCGTGTGATGACGGCCGACGACGGCACGATTCGCTGGCAGGGTACCGGTCCCTACCGGCTTGCCGAGATCTCGCCCGGCCGGATCGTGCTCGACTCCCACCCGGGCTACTGGGGCGCGCCGCCGCAAATGCGGCGGATCACATTTGTCGAAGTGGGGAGCGAGGAGCAGGCTCGCGCCGACCTTGACGCCGGGCGGTTGGACATCTGGATTCCTTCCCGACCGCCGCGGCGGAAGAAAGGAGCCCTCTGGCTCCCAGGGTGGACGGTCGGAGTCCTCGCCATCCAAACCGAGAGGGAGCCGCTCTCCAGGAAGGGGGTGCGGCAGGCGATCGCGGCCGCGTTGGATCCCTCCCTCATCGGCCTTGCCGTCGGCCCCGCCGCGACCCCCCTCCAGTCCTTCCTTCCTCCAGGCGTGTGGGGTCGCCGGGAAGGACCTCCAATCATGACCGCCGACGCCGAAGGCGCCCGGCGCCTGCTGGTTGCCGCGGGGCTTCCCCAGGGGATCAAGCCCACCCTCCTCATCCGCGAAGGCTCCGGGGCAATCGATGAGCTGCGGCTCGCGGAGGCCATGCGGCTAGCCCTGGACCCCGCGGGGATCGCGCTTCAGATCCGGTCTGAGCTTCCCCAAACAGTGGGTCATCTAGCCCGGTTCGGAGAGCATGAGCTGGTGGTGAGCGAAGCGCAGGTGCTCGGGGGAGACCCCCATCTCTTCCTTTATCCGCTCTCCTCCACCGAAGGGGCGGTTCGGGGACCCGAGGCGATGAACTTCTCCTTCTATCGCAACTCCCTTCTCGACAGCGCTCTCATTCGGGCCAGCCAGCTGGGATTCCGGCGGGAGCGCTTGCGTCTCTATCGGCGGGCCCAGCGGGTCCTCGCTGAAGAACTCCCGTGGATCCCCCTCTACGTGCGTTTGCACTGGGCGGTGGGGCGTCCGGCGGTGCAGAACTTTCGTCTGCACCCGAGCGGGATTCACCGCTTGGAGCAGGTTTGGTTCGAGGGGTCGCGGGGCGGGGTTCCCTTCCATTAATGCGATGCCTCGGCGGAGGGTGCTCGTTCGCCTATAATGCTTCCGGCTCTCGCCTCGGGGACCGATAATAGGCCGGGGGTGGCGGATGAACAGGCCGGTGGTGGCGTGGACTCTCTACGATTTCGCCAACTCGGCCTTTGTGGCGGTCATCACCGCCACGGTCTACGCCAAGTACTACGCCCTCGCCGTGGTCGGCAACGAGCGTGGAGAGGGGGACTTCTGGTGGGGGCTGGCGGTGACCACCTCGATGGCCGTTGTGGCCCTCTCCTCGCCGCTCCTGGGCGCTATCGCTGACGGCGTCGGGATCCGCAAGCGCTTTCTCTTCGTGTTTACCTATGCCAGCGTCCTGGCCACCGCGCTCATGTCGACTGTGGGGAGGGGAGAGGTCCTGTGGGGATGGATCCTGGCGGTCGCGGGGATCATCGGCGTTGAGGGCGGGCTCGTGTACTACAATGCCTACCTCCCAGATCTGGCAGCTCCGGACCGACGGGGCCGGCTCTCCGGCTACGGCTTCGCCGTGGGCTACGGCGGCTCGGCGGTGGCCCTCCTGGCGGCCCTGCCCTTTGCCCTGACGGAGAACTACGCGGGCGCCTTTCTCGTCACAGCAGCCCTCTTCGGGACCTTTGCAATTCCCGCCTTCGTCTATCTCCCGCCCGATCTGCCTGGATCACTCACCGTGGGCGGAGCGATCCGGGCGGGGTACACCCAGACGCAGGCGACGCTGCGCCGCATCGTTGCGCTCCCCGACCTGCGCCGCTTCCTGCTGGCGTTCCTGCTCTACCAGGACGGCATCAACACCGTGGTCTTCTTCTCCGCGATCTTCGCGGCGCACACCCTGGGCTTTACAACTACTGAGGTCATCACCCTGTACTTCGTCGTCCAGCTCTCCGCTCTGGCTGGCGCCTGGCTCTGGGCCCGCCCGACTGACTTCAAGGGCCCCAAATTCGTCGTGATGTGCACCCTTGTGCAGTGGTGCGTGGTCGTCGGGGCGGCCTACTTCGTCCAGACCAAGCTCCAGTTCTTCGTCGTTGCGGTCCTGGCGGGGACGGGGTTGGGAGCGGTGCAGGCCGCGAGCCGGGCGTTGATGGCCACCCTAATCCCTAAGAGTCGGGAGGCTGAGTTCTTCGGCTTCTACTCGCTGTGCGGCAAGGCTGCGGCGATCTTTGGTCCCATGGTCTTCGGCCTCGCGTCCTGGCTTACCGGCGGGAATCAACGCCTCGCCATCGTAGCCGTCGGGCTCTTTTTCCTCTTCGGGCTCCTCGTCCTCCGTGGGGTGAAGGCCGGCGGACCCACGGTCCGGGCAGTCTCATGAGTCGCCGCGGCTGGCTGGCCGGCATGTTGATCGCGACCCTGCTCCTCGGAGCTGTGATCACCGGAATCCTCTTCCTCAGGAGCCGTGGGGTCCAGGAGCGTATCCACGCCTATCTGGAGCGCCGGCTGTCCGGGGAGCTGGCAATGCCGGTCCGACTCGGAAGCGTCAGGTTCTCTCTGAGCCCGGGCCGGGTCGACGTGCGGCAGGCAGCAGTCCTCGACCCGGTAACGGGCACCCCGTTCCTGACATTGGAGCGCCTCAAGGTGCGGCTTGCGCTCCGCCCGCTCCTCTGGCGGGAGGTTCGCATCCGGTCGGTGAGCCTGCTCACGCCCAGACTGCTTGTGGACGACTCTCCGCGTCGTCGGGAATTGGCCCTCGGGCTGCTCGCCGGGCTGAGCGGCCACACTGGCGCAGGCGAGGCGCGCCCGATTCCAGTTTCGGTCGAGAATGGCACCATCCACTACGTAAATCCCGGTTCGGGCGTGGCGTTCAGCATCGAAGGGCTTCGCGCTCGTCTCCGGTGGGAGACACCGGGGAACGCCATCGCCAGTATCCTCGGAGAGTCCCGGCTCTCCGTTGCTGGCCGCGAACTCGGGGGGATTCGCCTGGAGGTAAACGGGCGCGCCACCCGGGACGTGTTGGAGGTCACTCGTCTAGTGCTCTCCAGGGGGAGCTCCGTCCTTCGCCTTCACGGCCCGGTGGTGACCCGGGAGGAGCAGTGGGAAGCGGACCTGAGCGTGGTGGGGGAGTTGGTCTTGGCGGAGTTGGGCCCGGTCTTGCCCGGAGGAGGCTGGGACGGCGTCGTCGAAGTCGACGGGAGGCTCTTCGGCCACGACGGGACCCCGCCCACGTTTGAGGGGACATTGGATCTCGCCGACGGCCTTGTAGGCGGCCTGCCCGTCGCCGATGCCCAGGCGCTGATCTCAGCCCGCCCCGGGACCATCGAGATGATCGCCCTGAATGGCCAGGTGGGTGGTGGAAGACTCTCGGCGTCGGGCACTTACGAGACCTCCGCCGCGCGCTACAGAGGCCGGATCAGCGTGAGGAACGTCGCGCTCGAGGAAGGGTTCCGCATCTTGCGGCAGGCGTGGCCCCTTGCCGGGCGTGTCAACGGGAGCCTGGAAGGGAGCGGCGAGGGGTGGACATTGGAGGGATTGGACCTCAGCATGGAGCTCACTGCTGAGCGGCTTCGGTTCCGCGACGGGAGCCGGGAGGCTCAGGCACGGCTCGTCGGCCGGGCCACCGAGGGCGTCCTCAAGGTGGACCCGCTGATCCTGAATCGGGGAGGCAGTCAGCTCTCCGCGCGTGGCTTTGTCGACTTCCTCAGCGACGACGTTTCCTTGAGCGTCACAGGAACTGTCGCCGACCTGGAGGAGGACCTCTGGCCTCGGGCCGTGGAGGGACTGGGAGGCCGGCTCGTGCTATCCGGGACCTTGGGTGGGCCGTTCGCGTTGCCGAGGTTTTCAGGCGAGATGCGAGCGCAGGGACTCTCCTTCAAGCGTGTGCGCCTGGACGGGGTAAAAGGTCCGGTTGAGGTGGAACGTGGGCGCATCAGCTCACGCCGGCTTGAGCTCAGGGTGGGTCGTTCGACGGGCGTGCTGACGGGCGAGGCCAGGTGGCCTGGGCGGTGGCACGAGGCGGGGGCAGCGCAGGACGGGCTGACCCTGTCCCTCAAACTGGAAGGGAAAGGACGGGTGGAGGATCTAGCCGGATGGATGCGCGACTCCCTGCCGGTGGGCGGCCCGTTTGCCTTCACGGTCGGCGGCACGGGAACGCCAACGAGCCTAGCCGGCTCAGGCCACGTGAACCTGCCGGAGCTCCGGGTGGGGACCGAACGGGTAGAGTCAATTCGCGCCACAGTAGGATTCGAGGGGTCGCAACTCACTATTCGATCCCTGAAGGGGCGCCACCGCGGTATCCCGTTTGAAGCCCGGGGCCGATTGGCTCTGTCCGGAAGCTACAGCTTTACGCTCGGCCCCGTGAAGCTGGATTTCGCGGCCCTCTCTCTCGTCCCCGGGCTCCGCGGAACTGCGATGCTCGAGGCCCGGGGCGCGGGTATCCTCTCCCGCCCCCGAGTGGAGGGAGAGCTGACGGTGACCGACAGCGCCCTCGGCGACCTCGAAGTTGGCGACGGGACCCTTCACTTCGCTCTGGACCGTGGACGGTGGCAATGGGGTTTGACGCTCAACAACGGACTCAGAGGTCGCGGGACCGCCCCGCTCACGCTGAGTGGCCCGTTCGAGGCGAAACTCAGCGCCGAGGATCTGGATCTCACCCATGCCATCAGGCTGAAGCTCCCGTTCCCGCTGACCGTACGGGCCGACGGCAGCGCAACGGTTCAGGGTGATCTCCGTCATCTGAGCGACCTCACCGGTCAGGTCGATCTGACGGCGCTCCGCTGCACGGTCCGGGGGACGCCGTGTCGGCTCGCCGCCCCGGCCCGCCTCGTTGTCGCGGCAGGCGAGGTGCGCACCGAAGGCCTGGACCTGGCGGGCCCGGGGCTTTCGGTCACCGTCAAGGGGAGTGGCCGTCCCCGCGAGGGCGTGGAGCTCGAGTTCGTGGGCCACGCACCATTTCCCCTCCTGGCGCCGTGGGTATCGCCGGTGGAGGACATCAGGGGCACACCCGAAGGGCGAGTCTCCCTCACCGGCCCCCCAAGGCAGCTCCGAGTCGCGGGCCAGGCCGACCTCCGGGGCGTCGAGATCAAGCTCAAGCCGATCCCCGTCTGGCTCTCCGTCGCTGATGGAGCGGTGACCTTCGACAACGATCGGGTCCGATATCGGCTGAGCACCGGAGCGACGGCTGGTGGCAAGCTTGAGGGGCAGGGATCGGCAACCCGCGAGGGGACGCGATGGCGGCACACCCTCGAGCTCAGGCTCGACGGAGCCAGGCTCGAACAGTTCCTGGATCGCCTGGAGGCCGGCGGTCGATGGGGCATGGGCGGGGTTGCTCTCCGCGCGAACTTGGCCTTCCAGACGGGCCCCGGCATCAATCCGGTCAGGACCATGGGAGGGGAGCTCTCGATCGTGCTCAGCGATGGAACGCTTTCGCACTACCCAGCGGTGGTCAGGACCTTCGGAATCTTGACCAGCGCTGTTCAGCCGACGCTTCTGCCTGATCTCACCCGCGAGCGAATGCCATACCGCCGCATCAGCGCTGACTTCACGATCACCAACGGCGTGATGGAGACCAAGAATCTCCTCCTCGACAGCGAGGTGGTGCGTGTGAGCGGGGTCGGTGAGGTATCGCTGCCCGAGAAGGCAATGGATCTCCGCCTCGGAGTGCGGCCGCTCCAGGTGCTGGAGCGAGGGATCCGCAGGGTGCCCCTGCTGCGCCGTTTCCTCCCACCGGAACAGAGCTTGACGGTGGTGTATGTGGATCTCGAGGGTCGGTGGGACGACCCCAGGGCCTCCGTCGTGCCGGTGAAATCGTTGAGTCAGACCGTCGAGGATCTCCTCCTCCTCCTCCTCCGCATGCCTGACCGACTCCTCGTCCCCCGATAGGAGCTCGGAGGGGGGCTCCGCCCCCCTTCCGAACCTCCCCCCAATCGGTTGCGCCGGCAAAGCCGCGCACGATCTTCGGAGGGGACCTCGGCGGCCCCCTCCG
>JBHIAD010000061.1:0-9142 GCA_046758405.1 Methylomirabilales bacterium (SeqCode) | reverse complement strand
GCTGTCAGGATCTCCATCGCCCCCCTGTCCCAGGCTCGGTCGCCCGCCCCCCCCTGCCCCCTGGGAGACCGCCGCAACCGCCGTGTGCACCTCGTCGTAATTGGATGCTTTGGTGGGATCTTCGGAGACCCACTGGTACCGGATCACCCCATCTTTGTCAAGGACAAAGACACCCCGCCTCGGGCCACGAGCGTTCTGGGTCGCGCGACCGTCTTGCCCCATAAGGACTCTGGCCCCCTGTACGCCTCTCGGCTGTACGTTCCCGAGCCGGGGAAAGCGCACAGCACGCTTCTCGGTGAAGGCCACAATCGGAAAAAGAGGCCACGCCCGATGTCATCGCGTTTTATCCCCGGCACGGCCTTCAGCGAGTGTCCATGCAACAGAGAAAGGGAACGCCGTTGGCGTCCCCTTTCGCAAAGCTGATCACCGAAGCTGACAGCAGCGTCACAGCTGCCAACTGAACTATCCGACGACCCAGGTCTCTCCGGAATTCAGGAGGGCAGTCAGGTCCCCATCGCCGAGCCGCTTCCGCGCGCTTTCGATCTGCGCGTTGACCCCTTGCTCGTACGGCATGCGCTGAAGCGCCCGGAAGACCCCAATCGGCGTCGGCATCCGCGGGCCGAGACGGCTGAGGATATAGCTCATGACCGGGTTCTGCTCGTCATGCACGAGAAGGGTCGACTCATCCACGCCGTTGCCGAGCTGAACGACCTCAGGACTCATCTCCTTGGTCAGCCGGATTCCCTTATCCCGGTTCTTCCCGAAGATCAAGGGCTTGCCGTGCTCGAGGACCAACTGGTTGTCGGCCTTGACCGCCCGGTCCGTCACCGCATCCCACGCCCCATCGTTGTACACGTTGCAGTTCTGCAGGATCTCCACGAAGGCGGCACCGGGGTGCTCGTAGGCCCGCCGGAGCACCTCCTGGAGGTGTTTCGTCTCGACATCCACGCCGCGTGCGACAAAGGTGGCCTCCGCGCCGAGGGCCACCTCAATGGGGTTCACCGGATAATCGAGGGAGCCCAAGGGCGTGGACTTGGTCACCTTCCCGATCTCCGATGTGGGTGAGCACTGGCCCTTGGTCAGACCGTAAATCCGATTGTTGAACAGCAGGATCTTGATCCCCACATTCCGCCTGAGCGCGTGGATCAGATGATTCCCCCCGATGCTCAGGCCATCGCCGTCCCCCGTCACCACCCACACGGACAGCTCCGGTCGGGTCAGCTTGAGCCCCGTGGCGATGGCGGGGGCTCGCCCATGGATGCTGTGGAACCCATAGGTGTTCATGTAATAGGGAAACCGGCTCGCACACCCGATCCCCGAGATGAACACGAACTGCTCCCGTGGCACCCCCAGCTCCGGGAGCACCTTCTGTACCTGCGCCAGGATGGCATAATCGCCACAGCCGGGACACCACCGGACCTCCTGGTCCGATGCAAAATCCTTGCGGCTGAGCTTGACCGCCGCGGCGCCTGGCTGACTCATTTCGACTCCTCCAGCAACTGCTCAACCCGCTCGGTGATCTCCGCCACCTTCAAGGGTCGCCCCTGAACCTTGTTCAGCCCGATCGCGTCCACCAGAAACTCCGCGCGCACGATCTTCAGGAGCTGCCCCAGGTTCATCTCCGGGACGAGAATCCTCTTGAATCGGCGGAGGATCGGCCCCAAGTCCGGTGGTAGCGGGTTCAGATAACGCAGGTGGACATGCGCCACGGATCGCTTCCGGGCCCGGAGCTCATCCGCCGCCGCCGCGATGGAACCGTAGGTGCTCCCCCAACCGAGGAGCAGCACGTCCCCTTCGGCATCACCACGGATCTCGGTTGGCGGGATCTCCTGGGCAATCCGGGCGATCTTCTCGGCCCGCAGACGGACCATCAACTCGTGGTTGGCGGGCAGGTAGCTCACGTGCCCGGTCCTATCCTCCTTCTCCAGTCCTCCGATTCGATGCTCGAGACCTGGCGTCCCCGGCCGCACCCACGGGCGGGCCAGGGTCCTTTCATCTCGGAGATACGGGAAGAACCCGTCCGGGTTGGTCCGGAATGCAACCGGGAACTCGGGCAATTCCCCGAGGTCCGGGATTGGCCACGGCTCGGCCCCGTTGGCCAGATACCCGTCCGAGAGGAAGATCACCGGCGTCATGTACGTAATGGCGAGCCGCACCGCCTCGTAGGCCACATCGAAGCAGTCCCCAGGGGTCGCCGCAGCGACCACGGCCACCGGCGTCTCACCATGCCGCCCGAAGATCGCCTGGAGAAGATCGGACTGCTCGGTCTTCGTCGGCATCCCAGTGGAGGGCCCTGCCCGCTGAATGTCGGCGATGACGAGGGGAAGCTCCACCATCACGGCGAGGCCGATCGTCTCCTGCTTCAGGTTCATGCCGGGCCCGCTCGTGGTGCAGACCCCGATGGAACCTCCGTACGCCGCACCCAGCGCCGCCCCCACCGCGGCAATTTCATCCTCGGCTTGGAACGTATACACGCCGAAGTGCTTGTACCGGCTCACCTCATGCAGGATATCGCTCGCCGGCGTAATCGGGTAGCTGCCGAGGAACAGCGGCACCCCCGCTTTCTGCGCGGCGCACATGAACCCCAAGGCAGTGGCGGTGTTCCCGGTGATATTGCGGTACGTCCCCGCCTTCAGGGGGGCGGGCTGTACCTCGTAATGGACCGCGAACATCTCGGCCGTCTCGCCGAAATGATACCCGGCCTTGAGGGCGCGGATGTTCGCCTCGACGAGCTCCGGCGTCTTTTTAAACTTGGACTGGATCCACTGCATCGTAGGATCGATCGGCCGGGTGAACAGCCACGAGGTGAGTCCCAGGGCAAAGAAATTCTTGCACCGGGTCGCCACCTTCGTAGACAGATTAAGTCCCTCGACGGCCCGGAGGGTCATTTTCGTAATATCGACCGAAAAGATCTGATACTTGCTGAGGGAGTCATCCTCGAGGGGATTCGTCTCGTAGCCCGCCTTCCTGAGGTTCACCTCGGTGAATCCCTCGACGTCAGCGATGATGAACCCACCGGATTTGAGATCCCCGACGTTCACCTTGAGGGCGGCCGGGTTCATGACCACGAGGACATCCAGACTGTCCCCTGCCGTATAGATCTCCCGACTGCCGAAGTTGATCTGGAACCCGCTGACGCCGAAGAGGGTCCCGGCTGGGGCTCGAATTTCTGCCGGGAAGTCGGGGAGCGTCCCCAAGTCGTTGCCGGCAAAGGCGGTCTCGGTGGTAAACTGCGTGCCGGTCAGCTGCATCCCGTCACCGGAATCACCGGCGAACCGGATGACCACACGCTCCCGTTGTTCGACGGGTTTCACGCCGGTAGAGGTCTTTGGTAGGTCAACCCGCACGACCATCTGCTGCTATCTCCTTGTTCCTGCAGGCGTGCCGGGATCGCTTAGGCGTGAAAGGACTGACCACACCCACAGCTTCCCTTGGCGTTCGGATTCTTGATGCTGAACCCCGCCCCGTGCAGGCCATCGAGGAAATCGAGCTCGGCGCCGACGACAAAGAGGTAGCTTTTGGGATCGACCGCCACCTTGACTCCCTCCTTCTCAAAGACCTTGTCCTTCTCCTGGGGGCTGTCAAAGGCGAGCTGGTACTGATAGCCGGAGCACCCGCCCCCCATGACCTTGATCCGCAGGGCCTGATCCTGCACCCCCTCCTCTGCCATTAGGTTCTTCAGTTTTGCAGCAGCCGCATCGGTAATCGTGATCATGATCCTCCTTCTCCTTTCGTCGTCCATTGGGCCAGGAAGCGATCTGTCTTACGAATCCCGCAAACCCACGGCGGATTCCAGCTCTAAGCTGGGCTCCGCCTCCACACCTAACCGCTGGCCACCCCCACCCGGCCGCCGGAGGACATGGCGCGGAGACGCTCCACACGCTCGGCCAGCCGTTCCACGGCGTAATCCACCTCTTCCGCGGAGCTCCACCGTCCCAGCCCGAAGCGGATGCTCGCTCGGGCCAGATCCTCCGCCACCCCAAGGGCAAGGAGCACGTAGGACGGTTCCATCGTGGTCGAGGTGCAGGCCGAACCGGAGGAGACCGCCACATCCTTCATGCTCAGCAGGAGCGCTTCGCCCTCGACCCTCTCGAAGCTCACGTTGAGGTTCCCCGGGAGCCGGCGTTCCAGGTGGCCGTTCACGTGCACCTGGGAAATGCGTCCAACGATCCCCGCCTTCAGCCGCTCGCGCAGCGCCCGGAGCCGGACCCCCTCTTCGATCATCACCCGGCCCGCCACCTCGCACGCCTTCCCAAATCCCACGATGGCTGGCACGTTCTGGGTCCCCGACCGCCGCCCGCGCTCCTGTCCCCCCCCATCCAGGAGAGGGATCAGTCTCACCGCGGGGCGGCTCAACCGCACGTACAGGGCGCCAATCCCCTTGGGCCCGTACACCTTGTGTCCCGAAAGGGAAACCAGGTCCGCCCCGATCTGATCCACCCGGAAAGGGATCTTCCCCAGGGCCTGCGCGGCATCGGTGTGCAAGAGCACCCCCCGGTCCCGCGACACCCGGGAGATCTCTTCAAGGGGCTCGACCGTCCCGATCTCATTGTGGGCCGCGATGACGCTGATCAGGATGGTTTCATCCGTGATCGCCTCCTCCACCGCTACCGGGTCCACCAGGCCGAATTTGTCCACCGGCAGGTAGGTGACCCGAAAGCCATCCCGTTCCAGGGCCCGGCACGCATCCAGGACCGCGTGATGCTCGATCACCGTGGTGATCAGGTGCTGTCCCTTCTCCCGGTAGGCCCAGGCCGCCCCCTTGATCGCCAGGTTGTCCGCCTCGGTCGCTCCGGAGGTGAAGACGATCTCGGCCGGTCGAGCCCCGATCAGGGCGGCCACCTGCTCCCGCGCCCGCTCCACTGCAGCCTCGGCGTTCCACCCGAAGACGTGGGTGCGGGAGGAGGGGTTCCCGAACTCCTCCCGGAAATAGGGCTGCATGGCCGCAAGGGCCTCGGGGTCCACGGGAGTCGTGGCGTGGTAATCCATATAGATCGGCAGCTTCAGCCCCACGATCTTCGACTCCCTCTCCGCCGCTTGACGCCGCGCCGTGCGCGCAGAGCTTCCCGCCAGATTTGGCCTCTATCTGGGCGAACGGACTATTTCACATTATAAAAATCCGGTCGAAATCTGTCAAGGAAGAACCGCTCAGGTGAGCTCGAAATACTTGGGAAAGCGGGTGAGGTTGCGGATTCCTCGCTTCCCCACCACCACCACATCCTCGAGGCGAACGCCCCCGTCCCGCGGGTAGTAGAGGCCCGGCTCGACCGTGACGACCTGACCCGCCCGGAGGGTGAACTCCGCGGGTCCCACCCGAGGCGGCTCGTGGATCTCGAGCCCCAAGCCATGGCCGGTTCCGTGGAAGAACCCTTCCGGACCCCCACGCCCCCGCTTTGTCTTAAATCCCTGAGCTTCCAGGACTCGACAGACCTCCCGGTGGACGGCAGCGCCCAACACCCCGTCCCGGATCCGCCTAAAGGCCTCTTCCTGGGCGAGGTGAACCGCCCGGTACATCGCCCGTGCCCTGGTCGAAGCTGTTCCGCGAACCACCGTCCGGGTGATGTCCCCGAAGTACCGGGTTCGGCCAGAGCGCGGGAAGATGTCGAGCACGATGGGGGTATGTGCCCGCAGGGGGCCGTGGCCCCACCCGTGCGGATCCGCCCCCTGCCGACCCGACGCCACAACGGTCTGTTCCGCATAGCAATCCCTGGCCAAGAGCTCCTGGTGAATGTACCGGCGGAGGATCTCGGCCGTCAGCACCTGCCGTCCTTCGAAGAGGCGCCCCCGGCGGATGGTACTTTGCCGCAGGCGGTCGATGGCCAGGGCCAGGACCTCCTCGGTCAGCCGGAGGACCTCCGTGATCGCCCGGACCTCTGCACGACTCTTCTGAAGACGTTCGGGGAAGAACGGCCGCTCGCGGATCTCAAGGCGAAAACCCCGCGCGCGCAGCCCGTCGGCAAGCCCAACCGGCATCCCCTCCGGGACGGTGAGCCGCCGCACCCGCCACTCCCGCAAGCACTCCACGAGCCCCCACAGCAGGCCACCCGATCCCCCGCGCCGTCTCGCCTTCGCCTCGTATCGGGCGAGGGGCAGGACGCGGTCCACGGTGGCCGTGGTGCGCGCACGGCGGAGCTCCAGGTCCGTGGTCAACATCAGGCGCCGGCCGCCCACTTCGAGGAAGACAAAAGGGTCGGGGGCGAGGAAGCGCGTGGCATAATAGAGATCCGCGTCGCGCTCGCTGGCGGCTACGATACAGAGGGCCTCGCGGACGCCACGCCCGCTAGCCATGACTCCGCGTCCCGGTCGGGCGCTCGACCGCCCGGTGCCCGTGCATCGTCATCGGTTCCTGGATCAGCTTGCCCGTGCGGAATCGGTCCGGGGAGAGCACGGAGATCTCCACCGGGCCAGCTCCGCCGAGGATCAACTGCGCCATCACCTGACTCGACGACACCCCCAAGCCTTCGCTGGAGCGTAACGGCGGCGTGTGCAGTACCCGACGGGACGGAAATCGAGGTCGACCCCTGTCTCTTCGGCAAACCGGCTAAAGGCGTCGCGGCTGAGGAGGAAAAGCCGGATGTTGACGGCGGTCGCGAACTGACAGCGGATGCCCCCGCTGAACGGGTCGTCGAGCCATCCCCTAATCGTCCGCGCTCGAGGACCAGGATGTTGAGCCGGCGGGCGGGCGCCAGGTGGTAGGCGATGCTTAGGCCCGCGATGCCGCCGCCGATGACGACGACGTCCGCCGTTTCGGCCCGCCCCCCCGTGCAGCGGACATCCGTCTGCTACCGACGGACCCCGGCAGGACTCCCCGCAGCGCCGACCTCGACGATCACGGCGGCCCGGGCCCGCTCCTTCACCGCGTGAGGGACGACCTTCCAGAAAATGGGGAAATACTCATCCCACCCCTCGAGGATCTCGACAGCGCGCCGACTCTGGGTGAGGGCGCCGTGGCGGGCAATCAGCTCCCGCAGGCCCGCGACATCCTCCGCCCCCTCGACCCGCTCGACCCCCACCAGCTCGGGATTGATCCGCTCGGGGAACTTCCCTCGCTCATCCAGGACAAAGGCCACCCCGTTGGTCATCCCGGCCCCGAAGTTCCTGCCGGTCTCGCCGAGGACCACGACGCAGCCGGCCGTCATGTACTCGCAGCCGTGGTCCCCGAGCCCCTCCACCACGGCGACGGTCCCACTGTTCCGCACGCCGAAGCGCTCGCCAGCCCGCCCGGCGGCAAAGAGCAGCCCTCCGGTCGCCCCGTAGAGGCAGGTGTTCCCCATGATGACGTTCTCATGGGAGGCAAAGGGGGACTCGGGTGGCGGCATCAGGACGATCTCCCCGCCTCCCATCCCCTTGCCCACGTAGTCGTTCGCCTCGCCGGTCAGAATCAGGCGGACCCCGTTCACGCAGAAGGCGCCGAAGCTCTGCCCTGCGCTGCCCCGCAGGTGGACCTCGACGGTCCCGGGCGGGAGCCCCCGGTCTCCGAACTGATGGGCGATGGCGCAGGAGAGGGTGGCCCCGATCGTCCGGTCGGTGTTTCGGATCTGGTAGTGGAGCCGGATCGGGCTCCGGCCCTGGAGGACCCCCTCGGCGTCCTTGAGGAGTCGCAGGTTGAAGGGCTCGTCGGGCCGGTCATTGCGCGGCTGGATTGCGCGCCGCGGGCGCAATCCGGTCTCGTCCACCTGGGCGAGGATCTCGCCGAGGTCCAGGTGTCTCGCCTTGGGGTGGTCGGCTGGGATCACCGGCTCCAGGAGGTCGCTCCGGCCGATCACCTCCTCCAAACTGCGACAGCCGAGGCTGGCCAGGATCTTTCGGACCTCATGGGCCAGGTGGCCGAAGAAGTGGATGAGCATCTCCGGCGTGCCTCGGAACTTCTGCCGAAGGTCCTCCCGCTGCGTGGCCACCCCCACGGGACAGGTATTCAGGTGGCACTGGCGGGTCATGACGCAGCCGACGGCGGCGACGGCGATCGAGCCAAAGCCGTACTCATCCGCCCCGAGCATCGCCGCGATGACCACGTCGCGCCCGGTCTTCATCCCCCCGTCCGCCCGGAGGGTGACCCGCCCCCGGAGACCATTCGCCACCAGGACCTGCTGGGTCTCCGAGAGGCCGAGCTCCCACGGACTGCCGGCGTTTTTGATGGAGGAGATGGGAGAGGCCCCGGTCCCCCCGTCGTGCCCGCTGATCAGGATCACGTCGGCGTAGGCCTTTGCCACGCCAGCGGCGATCGTCCCCACCCCCGCCTCGGCCACCAGCTTGACGCAGACCTTGGCCCGGGGATTCGCCTGCTTGAGATCGTAGATCAACTGGGACAGATCCTCGATGCTGTATATGTCGTGGTGGGGGGGTGGGGAGATGAGCGGGATCCCCGGCACCGCATGCCGGATCCGGGCGATCATCTCCGAAACCTTATGGCCCGGTAGCTGCCCGCCCTCGCCCGGTTTCGAGCCTTGCGCCATCTTGATCTCGAGCTGCTCGGCCCGCGACAGGTACTCCGGGGTCACCCCGAACCGGCCGGAGGCCACCTGTTTGATCTTGCTGTTGGCCGAGTCCCCGTTCGGGAGCGGGTGCCACCACTGAGGGTCTTCCCCCCCTTCCCCCGTGTTCGACTTCCCCCCCATCCGGTTCATGGCGATGGCGATCGTCCGGTGCGCCTCAGGGGACAGGGCCCCGAGGGACATGGCCTGGGTGGAGAAGCGCCGGGTGATCGCCTCGGCCGGTTCGACCTCGTCCATGGGAATCGGCGGGCCAGCGGCCCGGAACCGGAAGAGATCCCGAATCGCCAGGGGAGCACGGCCGTTCACCAGGTTGGCGTACTCCCGGTACTGCGCTGCATCCCCCTCACCCTTGATGGAGCGGTGCAGGGCGTTCACCATCTTGGGGAAGTAGGCGTGCTGCTCCCCGCTCTGCCGAAAGCGGTAGTACCCGATGTCCGGGAGCTTCTCCCGGGCCTCGCCACCGAAGGCTTCGCGGTGTCGCGCGGTGAGATCCCCATAGATCTCCGCCCAGCTGATCCCCCCGATCCGCGAGGGCGTCCCCAGGAAGCACCGGTCGATCACCTCCCGGTGCAGCCCGATCGCCTCGAAGATCTGGGCCCCGATGTAACTGGTCTGGGTGGTGATCCCCATCTTGGACATCACCTTGAGGA
>JBHIAD010000060.1:0-9168 GCA_046758405.1 Methylomirabilales bacterium (SeqCode) | reverse complement strand
CAGCAAACCACTTCGGTCAATGACCTCCCGCGCCGTGCGGAGGTCGTCCACGCAGGCCATGACTTGAGATTCTTCAGGAGTGAGATGCTGCACGTCGATGGCCCCGGCCCCATCGCAGCGCCGGATGACGATATCAAAGGAGGGGAGGTGCCGCTTGATCTGTGGCCATTCGTCAATCTGGCGGATCGCCTCGAGCAGGATGTTCTCTGCGCCGATGGGATCAATGCATCCGTGCGGCAGATCAAGGTGCTCAGTTGGAACAAAGCGGTACCGTCCCTCCTGCCACCGGAAGATCCGAAACACCGTCTCGAGCACCTCCTGCTCGATGACACGCTGCATCTCCAGCGGGCGCACCCATTCCTTCTGGAGAAGGATCCGCAGGAAGGGCTGACCCCCACGCTGCTGCTGCCGCCGTCTCGCCTCGGTCAAGCGGTCCTGCATCAAAAGCCCCCGCCGGACCAGCACGTCACCGAGACGCTCTTCCCGCCCTCCCCCCTCTCCGGATTCCGCCCACACCAGGTTCCCCTCCTGGAGGAAGACCCTCACCGCTTCTCCCTCGCGAGCCACCGTCAGGACCCCGGTCTTCCGCTGCATGGCGATCAGCTGGAAGATATCGCCCAGGGCGAAATCCTGTAAGGTCCCCTCTAAGGCCATAGTGGTCTCCGCCGCGATTCAGTGCGGAAAGTGATGAGGCCGAGGAGGATCAGTCCCCCTGCGGCGAGGGCGCCGGTCAGGGGCATGGTGGGAAGCCGGAACACCGTCGTCGCGAACAGATGAGGCGGGAGGAGGAGCCAGGCCAGGCCGAGAGTCACCCACAGCAGCAAGCATCCGCGGAGTGGCTGACCCCGTGAGAGGAGGGGCAACCCCGGGAGGACCCACGTCCACGGGGGCGCGACCGCCGTCCCCTCGCGCGGGATTCCCCTCATACTCGTGGCAGACATCCGCTCCAGCATGACACAACGGGTACAGAGCTCCTGCTGCCCAACGGCTCGCGAGCAGAGCGGGCAGTAGGCCCTTCCACAGGACTCACAGCGCCGAGCGCGAGAGCGGCGCCCCCGAAGCCGCACGCTGATGGCAAAAAGACCCAAGTAGGCGATGGCGACCCAGGGCAACTCCGCCAGGGCAATCCCCGCAACCGGCGCTCACCAGAGCGCCTCGGGGAGCTCCCAGGGAACGCGCTCAAGTGGCAGCAGGGTTTTCCAGACCTCCCGCGGTGTTGGCGTCACGTCGATCAACATCCGTTCTCCCTTGTCCAGGGGCACATGCCGAAGCCAACGGGCAAGGTCGGGCCGGCCTTCGAGGGCAACGGCCAAGGCCCGCTGGGCCTCCTCCAGCTCCAGCCGGTCGGTCAGGAGCTGACTGAGGTGAAAGGCGGGAAAGGGTGCCTGTGCATCCATCGTCAGGGCCCGTCGATAGGCCTGCTCCGCCCCCGACAGATCCCCTTGGAGGAACCGGATGTTTCCCAGGTTGTTCAGAAGGCCCGGATCATCGGGAAGTATTCGCAGGGCCTCTTCCGTGAGGGCGCGGGCCCTCCTGAGCTCTCCCCGGCGGCGCAAGACGAGGGCGAGGGTCCGTGCCCGAAGCGCGGCCGCGGGCCCCTCGGCCTGCCATGCTTCGAGGGCCGACAGCAGGCCCGTGCCGCGCTCGCCCTGCTCCACTTGGGCGAGGTGTTGCAGTGGCGAAGACCCTGCCAGGAGGACCAATTGTCCCGCATGAGAATAGACCATGGGAAAGAAGACGAGGGCCCCGACCAACAGGCAGAAGGCTCGCCTCTCCCGGCGACCGACATAGACCGCGAGGGGGATGAGGCCGAGAAAGCAGATCGCCATCAGGTCGAGCCCGACCCACAGGGGGAGGGACAGGAGGCAGAGCGGGAGCAGGCGCCGCGTCCGCGGATCCGCCCGGACCTTGGCCTCCATGAGATCATGGTCGAGCAGGGAGAGCGCTCGGAAGATCAGCACCAAGGCGAAGATGGCGAGCACATTGAAGGAGAGCCGGAGGACGCCCGTCAAGAGATTCGCCAGCCGGGCGGGCCCGTGGGTGAGGTCCTGCCAGCTCCCCAGCCACCCGCGCCAGTAATGGCCGACTCCTCCAAGCATCCCCAAGCCGATCTGCCGTGTGGAGAGCTCCCCGTGGAGGAGCTCCAGATCCGGGTTCCCGGGATCGAAGAGGGCGGCCTGGGCAATGAGGGGGCCGGCGGCAGCGCGATCCCCCGCCCGAAGGGCCTGGCGGGCCAACGCCCGGAGGTCCGCGCCGATGAATCCGATCCGCTCCAGGCCGAGACGCGCCTTCAGCCGGAGCAAGGCCTGGAGCTCCCGCTCGGCCTCTGCCTCGAGCCCCCACGCCGAGAATCGACGATACAGGACCCAACGCACGCCGATCCGGTCACCCGCCAGGCCGGAGGCCTGGGCAAAGAGCCGGTGAGTCCCTGGCTGGTCCCGGAGGCTAAGACGCAAGAGCCCTCTCGCAAAGGGCAGAAAGGGATTTGCCTGCTCGCCCTCGAGGGTCGCAAGACGCCCTTCGGCCGCCTCCACGGCAGACAATGTCAACGACTGTCGGTGGGGGGTCAACTCAACGAGTACGGACTCGCGGGTAACGATTCGGTCCCAGAGGCGGAGGGCCCCACGGAGTTCTTCGAAACCGGCGGCGCCGGCTGGTGGGACCGAGCAGGCAAAGACGACACTGAGCAAGAGGCCGCTGCCGAGCAGGGCTCTGCCCACGACCCTCCCGACCCGAGGGCTCTTGCGCATCTCTGCCCCTGACCTCGCCACGTAAATCGAGGGAAATCGCATAAATATAACATAGTAGTTGCATCTTCTATGCCAGATGAAGAAAATGCCCCCGCGGCTATTTCACCCACCGCGGGGGCCGCCAGGCCACACTGTACCGGTGACCGGGCCCCACTCCCACGTCCGTGCGGAGGCCAGATGCGACCGGGTCCCCGTCTCTGCCTGCTCGCCGCCAGCGTTGTGCTCGGCTCGGCTCTGATCGCGCCGCTGGTGAAGCTTTTCCTCGACTTCACGGTCACCCAGTGGCCCCCCCTCGGCAACCTCTTGCACATCCAGGACGAGGTCTACAATTTCGGGCGGGTCTTCCGGCGGATTCTTCTGGCCGGAAGCCTTCTGGCCCTGTGGCTCGGCCGACGGTGGGTTCCCCTTGCCCCCCTCCGCTCCATGGAGCTTGCTCCACCCGGACGCGCGATTCGGGAATTTGTGATCGGCTTTGGGCTGGGGGCCACGTCGTTCACTCTCCTCCTCTTCGCCATCGCCCTTGTGGACCATCGCCCGGTGACCATCCACCTCGGGGCTGAGGTGGTCGGTCGCCTCGGCAAGGCATTCGGGACAGCCGTGACCGTAGGAATCCTGGAGGAGTTCCTCTTCCGAGGGCTCCTGCTCCAAACCCTCCTCCTTCGCTATCGCGTCGCCACGGCCCTCGTGGCGAGCAGCCTCGCCTATGCCCTGCCCCACTTCTTCCGGGGACAACTGCCGGTCATTGCGGGATTCGATCCGGGCATCGGATTCCGAGCCCTTTCAGCAGTGGTGGTGACTCCTCTCCTGGAGACCGACCCCATCCTCCTGACCAGCCTGACCCTGGTGGGCGTCACCCTTGGGTGCGCGCGTCTGTGGCGCCGGTCTCTCAGTCTCGCCATGGGGATCCACGCGGGGTGGGTCTTCCTCATCAAAATCGGAGGACCCCTTCTGGGGTGGGAGGGGTACGCCTGGCTTTACGGTGAAACGGGGCTACTCGGTGGACCGGGTGGCTGGGTGGCGCTGGGCGTGATGCTCCTGCTCTTCCGGATGATTCTCCGCCCAGCGGACGCCAGCACCCCGGCCCGGGGGGGCTCCGGATCCTGAGCCCACCGTACACCAGCTCAGCTCTCCGGTGTCATGACTGTGGTCCTCGAATCCGCTCCCTCCTTCGGGTCCGTCCTCCCGCCGGCAGACGCACTACGATACGGCCCCCGCGACCGACCTTCAGCCGATCGGAAGCCCGACCACGATTGGCAAAGATCTCGAGCTGCCCACTGCTGCCGACGATGGCCCCAATCTGACCAGCGGGCAGGGCGGCATAGTTCGGACAGAGCCCCCGAATCTGCCGCCGGCCAACTGAGATGAGGCACTCCGTCTCCCCCGGCCGCTGGCGCAAAGCCGCCAGCTCCGCTCCACCGACGTTCGTGATCAGGTTCCCGAACCGATCCACGTAAATGATCGTGCCGATGAGCGACCCATCCCTGCCCCACCGGGGCGCCGGAAGTGTCACGAGCACCGGATCTGTGACCAGGGGACCAAAGCGGGTGGGCGGAACGCCGCTCGCCAGGTGGGCAGCAACGGGAGCGAAGACGTCCCGTCCATGAAAGGTTGCACTCACCGGCTGGAGGAAATAGTCTGCACACTCCGCAAGATGGACGGAGACGATCTCACCTCGGGCATGCAGGAAGCTGAGCAGGCCGTTGTCTGGGAGGACATACATCGCCCGGCGCCCGACGGCAACGAGTGGACGGCGCGAGCTCCCCACACTGGGATCGACCACGGCGACATGGACGGTGCCTGGAGGAAAGTAGGGCGTGGCCGTTGCCAGGAGGAACCCGGCCCCCTCGATATCGTAGGCTTCCAGCTCATGGGTCAGGTCCACAATCCGAAGGGCCGGATGGATCCCGAGGATGACCCCCTTCATGACACCGACAAAGGCCTCCCGCGTCCCGAAGTCGGTCAAGAGCGTGATGATCCCCGATGGCTCCATTGGCCTTGCCCCGGTTCTCCCAGCTTGGGGGATGGTCGATCCTCTCCGGGAATGGGCCGAGGGACCGAGACTTGGCCCGTCCATGGGAACGCATACCGGGAAGGATCAGACCTTGACCAGCACGCCCCGCCCCTCGGCGATGACGGTCCCATCCCGTCGCAGCACCTGACTTTCGGCCTCGATCGTCCGGCCGCTCTCCTTCAGGATCCTCCCCCGCACCTCGAGGGTCTCACCGACTCTGGCGGGCTGCTTGAGACGCACCTCAAGCTTCCCAGTCACCGCGGCCCGCCCGCGGAGCCAGACGGCATTCACCATCACTTCATCGAGGACTGTGGCGAGGATCCCACCGTGGACGACGCCCTTGAACCCCTGAAAGCGCTTGGCAGGAGTGAAAACCGTTCGGATCTCGCCGACCCCGACGAGCTCGAACCGCAGGCGAAGCCCCTGAGCGTTGCGACTCCCGCAGACGAAGCACCGGTCATCATTCTCAAACTCCATGCTCCCCCCCCAAGGGCTTCACCATCTACTTTCCCGTTGACTTTTGGATCGATCGCTCTGATAAAGTATATCGGCATCTTGCCGAAGTGGCGGAACTGGCAGACGCGCATGATTCAGGGTCATGTGAGCGTAAGCTCGTGGGGGTTCAACTCCCCCCTTCGGCACCACCAGAGATTCTCCCCTGATTGCATGGGTCCACCCCCACCCTGGCGATCGCTGGGAGGGGAGTCCGTCCCCCCGACTCCCCGGGAGTCAGCCCAGGGCGTACCGGCTGTGGTGAAACGGCCCATTGACAAAGCCACCGATCCTCTCTCATCATTAGAATAGAAGGGAGGAGCCAGAGCAGAGCAGGCACCCGGGTGTACCCGGGTGGGAGGTGAAAGATGCCGACCTACAGACTGTACTGCCGAAAGTGCCAAAGGGAATTCGAGACCACGATGACGATCAAGGAACGCGAAGCTGGCCTCAAGTGTCCAGGGTGCGGGTCCACCGACATCGAGCCCCTCCTTGATACCTTTTTCGCCAAGACGTCGCGCAAGAGCTGACACTGGACAGGCGAGCAGGCTGCACGGGGCCCCGGGCGGTTCGCCCCCGTTCGCGAACGGGAAAGGAGGCACACCCATAGGGGTGCGCCATGAACCACCCGGCAGGATCCTGCACCCGTTTCGTCCTACTTCTTCTGGCCTCGTCGACTCTGCTTAGGCCGACGGCTCCGCCGCGCCCGGGTTTTCCGCCGCTGACGCCTGCGGACGGGTCTTGCGTTCTGAGCAGTTCGGGCTTGGGCCAAGAGCCGCCTGACATCGCGACGTCCGAGTTTCCGTAGCCCGACCAGTGCCGCTCGATGCTCTCCGGATGCGGTTGACCGCCCCCGCTCCCATCCGAGCACTGCCGCCGCGCTGACACCCACGATCTGGGCTAGCGCCCGTTGGCTCAACCCAAGTCGAACTCGAAGTTTTTGAATCAACCGAGGCGAAAGGCGAGCACTCTTCGCCTCTTTTTCTGATACTGCAGGCTTCCACGATGCCGTCGCAGCCATCCGTTGCCGGTGTAACGCGTCCTGCCGAACGGTCGTCATATCTTGCCGGAGCTGACTGACAATTTGTTTCAGTCTCCGGACGTCACGCCGCAGCGAAGATGTCACCTGGCGAATTTGGCGCCTTGCCCCCCGAGTGATCGCTTCTTTGATGACCGCTTCGATCTTTGCCACAACACCCTCCTCTGTACCCGAACCGCCATTCCCCCTCCGCCCCGGCGATGCACACGCTTACCTGCCCCCACAAGGGGATGAACTTGCGACAGGCGCCCCCGTGCGGGGTACCGCGGGGGCGTTGCCCCACACGACCAGGATTGGAAGCACCATCAAAGGGAAACAAGACCGCAGTAGACTCGTGACTTCACCCTGACGGGCACAGTGCGAGTCCCTCTCTCACGCCATGCAATACATCCCGTGCAAATTGCGAAAATAATATCGCTCGTGACGTATCGTGTCAACCGCAATGTTCTAAACCGACTGAAGCGGTTCCCTCCAGTCGTGCGGAGCCTTTCGGGCGGTTAACGGAAACGCCCGTGTAGGCCCGAGTCCCACACCGAATTATCGCACCCATCACCGTGATCTCCATTAACCGCAATCCCAGGGAAAGGCCTGAACCCGAGTGGGCTTCCGAAACCTCAGGACGAGCTCTCTGAGGCGCATGCCCTTGACAAACTGTGGGCTTTCCACGGACAATATCGCAGTCAGTCGCGTGGCCCCCTCTTTACGTCGGACTGATCAGCACACCCCGCTTTCCATCGAAACGATGCGAAGAGAACCATGACTCCGATCATCACTCTGAACATTCTCGCTGCCAGCTCCAGTCTGTCACCCATTCTCCAGAACCCACGCTGGGAAGGTGAGGTCGTTGCCCGTTTCCGGACCAGCCTGCTCCTTGCCGGGCCCCAGGGGAGGCTCATGCACCTCCAGGAAGGGTCCGTTCTGGTCTCACCCTTTGCCCTTCAGGTCGCAGGCCCCTTCGCACGCGACCTCCACGGAATCCCTCGCATCGAGGGCGCGCCACTGTACAAGGAAGGTAATCACCTGGAGATTCCGGGATGCCTGCGCCTCTCGTGGAACACGGCCTCCTATTACCAGTCACCCCCGATGAGTCGGGGGCACGTTGATCTGGAAGCCCTCGACCGCGCTCTGCAGACGTTTGCCATCGAGGGACATCGGGGAGGCTTCCGGGCGATCCCCATCGCGCAGACGGCGGCCGCCGCCATCCGCGATGCACTGCGGGACAGAGAAGGAAACAAGCTCCTGACAGCCAGCCAAAGGATCCTCGGTCTTGGACCCGGTCTTACCCCCTCGGGGGACGACTTCCTCGTCGGCTGTCTGAAGGGACTGTGGCTTCTCGCAGGGAGCGACCCCAGACTTTACGATGTCATTGATGCACTCCAGAGTGGCCTCGAGCCGTTCCTGTTTGATCGAACCACGCGGGTCGGGGCCGAGTTTCTCCGGCATGCGCTCCATGGACAGTTTGCTGAAATCCTCGACCGAGCTGCGGGGGCCCTGCTTGGCCTTGCGCCACCTGAGGCTTCGCTCTCCGCCGTCAGTCAATTGATCGCACAGGGGGAGACGTCAGGTACCGACACCGCCCTTGGACTCCTCACCGGCCTCGAAGCCACGCTGAGCACCCAACCGGAGGGGGCAGTCACCCGTGTTACGGAATGTCATCCGCCCCAATAGCTACTACGATTCGGTAATCCTGATGGGTCTATCCCGGCGCCTCTCCGCCCTGCCAGGGGTCCATCTCGCCGCCGCTATGATGGGCACCGATGCCAACAAAGAGATCCTCGCTGAAGCAAAGCTCCTCGCGGCAACAGGCAAGGAAGCGGGGCCGACCGACCTCCTGATTTGCATCGATGCCGAAACAGAGGAGGCGCTCCGCACGGCCCTCGGTCAGGTGGACGGTCTCCTCATCCCCCCACGCAGCGGTGAGGAGCGGCATGAGCGACGCCCGCGGACTGTGGACGCCGCCCTGCGGCTTGCGCCCGCCGCACGGATCGCCCTGATCTCGGTCCCGGGGATGTACGCCGGCCTGGAAGCCAGGAAGGCCCTCCGGGCCGGACTGCATGTCGTCCTCTTCAGTGATCATGTTCCCCTCGAGATGGAAATCGCTCTCAAGCGGTACGCGGCGGCGCGGGACCTCTTTTGCTTCGGGCCCGAGTGTGGAACCTGCATCATCAATGGGATCCCTTTTGCCTTTGCCAACCGCGTTCAGCGGGGTCGAATCGGGATCGTCGGCGCCTCCGGGACCGGGATTCAGGCAGTGAGCTGTCTGGTGGCAGCCGGAGGCGAGGGGGTCTCCCAAGCTCTCGGGGTGGGGGGACGGGACCTCGACCGGGCGGTGGGCGGAATCATGACGGAGCGAGCGGTCCGGGCACTCCAATCCGACCCCGAGACCGCCGTTGTTATCGTCCTCGCCAAAGCAGGGGCGCCAGAGGTCGAAGAGAAAGTGCTCCACCTGGTAGCCCGGGGAAGGAAGCCAACGGTTCTGAACTGGCTTGGCGGTGCAATACCACGCTCCAGGGGTGGGGAGCACCTCTGTATCACCCGTACCCTGGAGGAGGCGGCGGCGGCGGCCATCCGGCTCCTCCGCGGTGAGGCGCTGGCCCCGCTGTTCCCCTTCCCGGACCTGGAGAAGGCCGCGGCCCTTGCCGAAGGCCTTGCCGCGCGTCTCCCGAACTCGTCCCGGCGGATCCTCGGGCTCTACTCGGGGGGGAGCCTGACGGCCGAGGCCCACTGGTTGCTCCACGAGCTCGGGGAACCGGTCGCAACCGCACTGCCGGACGGGACCTTCCCACCGAAGCCGGCCCCCCGTGAACACCTCCTGATCGACCTGGGAGATGAAACGTACACGGGCGGACGGGGCCACCCGATCCTGGACTACCGGA
>JBHIAD010000059.1:0-9190 GCA_046758405.1 Methylomirabilales bacterium (SeqCode) | reverse complement strand
GGCCGCCTCCTGGGTTGCCCGAAAGCTGATGAGGCTGTCCCGATTCCGAAGACCGATGTGGTCGGTCCCCTGTCCGATCCCGGCGATCCGGGTGGGCCCGGGCTCGCAGGTGAGCAGCACCGCGCTCGCCCCATCCGAGATCGGACAGACCTCGTAGAGCCTGAGGGGGTCTGAGATCATCCGGCTTCCCAGGACCTCGTCGAGGCTCACCTCCCGCTGGAAGTGGGCGTACGGGTTCCGAGCGCCGTTTTTGTGGTTCTTGACCGGGATCCAGGCGAGGTCTTTGCCATCAAGGCCGTGTGCTCGCATGTACGCGCGGCAGACGATGGCTGCCAGCGCCGGCATCGACGCGCCATAGGCCCGCTCCACCGGGTCGAGCATCCGGCTGAGAATCTCGGTGACGCGCGGGGTGGGGAGGCGGGTCATCTTCTCCCCCGCGACGACCAGGGTCTCGCGGTACTGCCCTGACGCGATCGCGGCCCAGGCCGCCGACAGAGCGGCGGCCCCGGAGGAGGTCCCGGTCTCGACCCTGAGGGATGGCGTGTGGGCACGGCCGAGGTAGTCGGCGAACAGCGTGGAGAAGCAGGCATCCCCCACGAACTCTTCCGGGTTCATGGTTCCGACGAATATGGCCTCGGGGTGAAACCGGTTCGTGGCCGTCATCGCCCCGATCGCCGCCTCGGCCATGAGCTCGGGGAGTCCTTCCGGTCGGCGGCCGAATCGGGTCATCGCCGCGCCAGCGATGAAGACATCGGTCATGTTAAGCTCCTGGGAGATCGTCCACTTTTTATTATACGACGGACAATTTGGGAACGCGAGGGCGAGTCAGATGATCCCCCGACCCAAAGTGCTGGAGCCTCTCCCCGCTCTGGATGCTGGCTCGCCCTGTTGGACGACATGGCCTCCCCGGCGTACAAAGATCTGCCGTTCGTGCCGGGAACGCCTGTCCAGAAGCTCAGAAATATCTTCCCGTCCCTGAAACGCCAGCCTGAAGCCGCAGGACCGGAGCTTAGCGGCATGTGATGGTGGCTCTTGATCGCTGTCCGGGAGGCCGGTGGCGGGTCCGCATCCATCGGCTCAGGGCTTGAGTGAGCACACGCGCACTGGTCGGGGAGACAGGGAAGAGGGTTTTCCGGCGCCACCCCTGCAAGACTCGCTTGCAGAGCAGAGGATAGCTGAGCAGGGGGAAGGGGTACCGGCTCAGTCGGCGGGTCTCCTCTCGAAGGAAGCGGAGGGCCACCGTGCGAGCTCTGGTGTGGTTCTCGATCACGAGGCCAACCCCATAGATTCCCGGATTGCCCACGCTGGGTCCGAGGTAGAGGAGGAGCCGGTCACCTGGATGGAGGTCTCGACGATACTGCCATCCAGTGGGCCACGCGACCGGTCGCCGCCGTTTGCACAGCCGTTCCAGTCGGACCCGGACGCGTTCCGGGGTGACGCCACCCCCCCAGATCTCCGGATTGTTCGGTTGCATCTGGTAGAGCCAGGTGGCCATGCGTGCTCTCACGGTCCTGAAGTGGTACCGGCGCTCGTGACGCCGGAGAACCGGTCATGCGGGGTCTTCACCCGCAGCAGGCGGTGAGGGGATCCCGAACCGTGTCCTGTGGCGATCTGGATACGCAGGTTTTGTCACTCACGGGTCGGCATTTTCCAGCAGAGGGCTCGACCGCTCTGCCTCGCGTCATGTCAGTGCATGTCGGAGAGTCCATCCCGGCGTGAAAGGGTCTATCCCTGGGAATGGCGCGGTCATGCCTCATCACTGGACTACCTGCCATTGACACTTTCGGAGTCCTGGACGGACGGAAGGTGGCTGGAGGATAGCGCTGCCGGCAGGATGCTGTCAATAGCAAAGGTGCGCACTCGAGGATGATCGCAGGGGGCGGATGGTTGACAAATTCGGGAGGGGCCGTCATAGTAAAATTCCTCTCGGACACCGGCCCTTTCCGTGCATGATGAAAGCTGCTCCCCGGATTGTCAGGAGGTCAGGGAACGTGAGCTCGGTCCTATTGGAGGTGCGCGATCTCCGCACCTATTTCTTCACACCGAGCGGGGTGGTGAAAGCGGTCGATGGCGTCTCCTATGCCGTCCACGAGGGAGAAACGGTCGCCCTCGTGGGGGAGAGCGGGTGCGGCAAGTCCGCCAGTGCCCTGTCGATCATGCGGTTAATCCCGAACCCTCCGGGTCGCACTGTGGGCGGAGCGATCCTCTTCAGGGATAAGGATCTCCTCCGGCTGGGGGATGAGGCAATGCGCCGGATTCGCGGGAAGGAGATCGGCATGATCTTCCAGGAGCCGATGACCTCGCTGAATCCGGTCCTCACCATCGGCCGTCAACTGACCGAAACCATCGAGCTGCACCTTGGGCTCACGCCCGCGCAGGCCGAGGGGCGGGCCACCGAGCTGCTCGGGTTGGTGGGGATCCCCGACCCCGCCCGGCGCCTCGCGCAGTATCCCCATCAATTCAGTGGGGGTATGCGGCAGCGGGTGATGGTGGCGATCGCTCTGTCATGCGAGCCACGGCTCATCCTGGCTGATGAACCGACGACGGCCTTGGACGTCACCATCCAGGCCCAGATCCTGGAGTTGCTGAAGGATCTGAGCCAGCGTCTGAAGGTGGCGATGGTCATCATCACCCACAACCTGGGTGTGGTTGCGCGATACGCGGATCGGGTGAATGTGATGTATGCCGGGAAGGTCATCGAACAGGCCAGTGCCCGCGAGGTCTACGCGAACCCCCGTCATCCGTACACCCTTGGGTTGCTCCGGTCGGTCCCGCGGCTCGACCAGCCGGTGAAGACGAAATTGGACCCGATTGAGGGACAGCCCCCGGACATGATCATGCTCCCCACCGGCTGCAGCTTCCGGGAGCGCTGTCGCTTCGCGGTCGAGCGCTGTGTGCGGGAGGTCCCTCCACTCCGATCACTGGCTGACCACCACCTCTCGGCCTGCTGGGAGGCTGAGCACCTGGGTTGCGAGCCCCTGCCCCTCGGGGGGAGATCGTGAGCCCCGTGCCCACGCCGGTTGGGCCTGCGGAGCCGCTGAGCCTCGCCGGAGGGGCGGGAAGCCAAGGGGGGCCGCTCCTCGAGGTCCGCCGCCTCACCAAGCACTTCCAGATCACGTCTGGGGTGCTCCGGCAAAGGGTGGAAGGGGTGGTGAAGGCGGTGGATGACGTGAGTTTCTTTATCCGCCGAGGGGAAACGCTCGGACTCGTGGGGGAGTCGGGATGCGGGAAGACGACCACCGGGCGTTGCGTTCTTCAGCTGGAGCGGCCCACTTCGGGGAGCGTACTGTTTGACGGACAGGATCTCACGAGGCTCTCCGAGCGGGAGCTGCGGCCCATCCGGCGGAAGATGCAGGTGATCTTCCAGGACCCCTACAGCTCCCTTAACCCCCGCATGACCATCGGCGGCATCATCAGTGAGCCCCTCCTCGTCCATGGCCTCGTGCCCAATCGGCAGGCGGCCAGGGAGCGGGTGGCGGAGCTGCTGCACGTTGTGGGTCTCCCTCGGGACGCCGCCTCTCGCTACCCGCACGAACTGTCGGGGGGGCAGCGCCAGCGGGTGGGAATTGCCCGGGCCATCGCCCTCGAGTCGCGCTTCATCGTCTGCGACGAGCCCGTTTCGGCCCTCGACGTCTCGATCCAAGCCCAGATCATCAATCTCCTCGAAGCGCTCCAGGAACGCTTTGGCCTCACCTATCTCTTCATTGCCCACGATCTTGCGGTGGTGCGCCACATCAGTGACCGGGTGGTGGTGATGTACCTCGGGAAGATCGCGGAGGTGGCCGACCGCCGCGTCCTCTATGCGAACCCGCTGCATCCGTACACGAAAGCCCTCCTCGCGGCTGTCCCGGTTCCCAATCCGGTGGTCGAGGCCTCCCGGGAGCGGACCGTCCTCAAGGGTGAGGTCCCCAGCCCCGTGAACCCGCCCCGGGGGTGCGTCTTTCACCCCCGCTGTCCGATCGCCATCCCGGAGTGCAGCAATGTCGTCCCCGAGCTCCGCGAGGTTGAGCCGAACCACTGGGTCGCCTGCATCCGCGCCCCCGGCTACAACACCGCCCGCAGCATTGCCCACTGACTTCTCCTCCCGAATTTTGGGCATCCTCGTATTTTCTGGCTTGCCAAGCCTCGTTGCTTTTCTGTACGCTCTGATTTCAGACGAGTGGTTACTGCCAGAGTTCTTGCAGACCATGGAGACTTGGCGTTGGCGCGGGACATGTTCGACAAAGAGCGGGTGCCTCCCTCCCTCGATGAGTTCCTCCATTCCGCCAATCCCTGGTGGGAGGGGAAGCCTGGGCGAGTGCTACCGCCCTTTCGCCGCTGGGCCTTCGGTCCCACTGGACACAGGCTGGAATCTGGTCTCGCGCCTATCACTGTGCTGCGGGGTCCACGGCAGGTAGGCAAGACCACGATTCAGGAGCAACTCATCCAACAATATCTGAAGGACGGGGTTGAACCGAAGCGCATATTTCGTGTGCAGTTCGACGAGCTGCCTCCGCTGAAGGAGTTAGAGACTCCCATCCTTTCCCTCTGCCGCTGGTTTGAGAACCGGATTCTCGGAGAGACCTTCAACGAAGCCGCCCATGCGAGACGGCCTGCCTATCTCTTCCTGGACGAGGTCCAGAACTTGGACGATTGGGCTCCACAGCTGAAATCGCTGGTGGATCACCACACCCTCCATGTTCTGGTGACCGGAAGCTCGGCTCTTCGGATCGAGGCAGGCCGAGACAGCCTTGCGGGACGAGTTACGCAGCTCGACCTTGGTCCCTTGCTCTTACGCGAGATTGCTGAGATGCGGGGCCACGGATCCGTTGAGGGCTATCTCCCCGAGAATGGACTCTCCTCTCTTCTCGATGTCGAGTTCTGGAGAGGCCTCGTGGGGCACGGGAAAAAGTATGCCCAGGGTCGTGACAGGGCCTTGCGGGATTACTCAGCCCGGGGGGGATATCCGATCGCGCAGGAACGGACAGACCACCCGTGGGAGGAGGTCGCCGACCAGCTCAACGAGATGGTGATCCGGCGGGTTATCCAGCATGACCTTCGGCTGGGTGAACGTGGGCGGAGGCGAGACCCAGACCTCCTGGAGGAGGTCTTCCGCCTCGCGTGCCGGTATGCGGGGCAGGCGCCCGGGCCCGCAATCTTCGTCAACGAGATTCGTTCAGCGCTGCACGCCAATATCGGCTGGCAACGGATCCTCGCCTATCTCAAGTTTCTCGATGGGAGCCTGTTACTCCGCCTCGTCAAGCCGCTCGAACTCCGTCTGAAAAAAAAGAAGGGCAACGCCAAGCTCTGCCTGTGCGATCCGAGCTTACGGGCAAGCTGGTTGCAAGAGATCATTCCTCTTGATCCGGAAAGTCTACGTCAATCTCCTCATCTGGCGGACCTCGCCGGCCACATAGCGGAAAGTGTGGCCGGGTATTTCCTGGGAAACATCCCGGGTCTGGACCTGGCCCACTTTCCAGAGCGTGGCGCGGAGCCGGAAGTGGATTTCATCCTCACCATCGGGGAGCGGCGGATCCCCCTGGAGATCAAATACCGACAGACGATTGACCCCCAACGGGATACGCTGGGGCTTCGGGCGTTCATCGAGAAAACGGTGTACAACGCCCCGTTCGGAATCCTCGTCACCCTCTATGACGATGTCGAAGTGCCTGACCCGCGGATTGTCACGGTGCCATTCTCGTCGCTCCTACTCATGCGGTAATCGGGTGAGAGAATCGGGGAGCGGATTAACAGATTGGTGGCTACCAAGTCCTTGACAAGGGGCCGAAGGATCGCAGGGGCCGGGTCCTCAGCGCGGAGGACATCCGGCACTACTGCCGGGTCGTCACCGCCCTCGCCAAAACCATCGCAGCTCAGCAAGAGATTGACGGATTGTATCCCGAGGTCGAAAAAGATCTCTTGAATGTCCAGGTCAAACGGTAGACGTCTTGCTGGCAATGGGAGAAAATAGTTGGTACGATGGTTGGCACTATAGTGGGTACTATAGTTGGTACTATGATCGGTACCAGCACAGCCCAAGCAGGGGGGCACGGTTGTTATTTGTGAGATTCTGCCCTTGCCTTTACCGATGTGATGCCCTATACTACCTACCTCAGGTTGGGATTTTGCCCTAAGGGGAGGACAGCTGGTGGGCCGCATTACGGCTGACACCGATGTGCATTTTGGGCAGCCCTGTATCGCCGGGACCCGGATCCCCGTGTACTGTGTCCTGGAGTTGGTGCAGGAGGGGATTCCCTTCGACGAGATCGTCCGGAAGTACTATCCCGACATCACGGTCGAGGATGTGAAGTCCTGTGTGCAGTATGCGACAGCGTTGGTCAAAGCTGAAGAAGTCCACCTGGCTGCCCCATAGGATTGGATGCGCCTCCTCACCGATCAGGATGTCTATCAGTTCACAGTTGAATTCCTTCGAAGCCTTGGCCACGATGTGCTGCGAGCGAAAGACGTCGGCCTGAGTTCCGCCTCAGACGTTGCCCTCCTCGATTGGGCCCGCACTGAAGGTCGCGTCCTCGTCACGCGAGACAAGGGGTACGGGCTGATTACGTTCCTGGAAAGGCGGGAGCATGGGGGGATTTTTCTTTTACGCGGGAATCCTGCGACCATTCAAGCGGTCCATGATGAGTTTCGCCGGTTCTTTGCCGAGCACCCAACCATAGAGATGCAGAGCCGGCTTGTGGTTGTTGAACCCGGTCGTCACCGAATCCGTGCCACCAAAGGATAGCCCTTGGACGTGGGGCAGGCGCCATTGTACCTCCGAAGACTTCGATGTGGCCCCCGACCCGTTGTCGATCAAATGCTGACGATAGGGTGCGGATGGTCGCTATCTGGACTGCCAAGTAGTCAGGGAGCGTATGAATGATCGGGACTGCAGATGGCTCATAAGCGCCGATCGCGGTATATCCGCAAGCTGATCAAGCAGAGCCGGTACAGCTACGCCGTGACGCTACCCAAGGCCCTGCTCACCCGGCTGCACTGGCGAGAGCGGCAGCGGCTGGCGATTCGGCTGTTCGGCAAGGGTCTGGTGATTCGCAAGGCTGGCCGATGAAGTCATATGCCGAAGTAACGGCGTGAATTGAGGAGGCGGGGTGGAGCAGCAAGGCAGACGGGTGTGTGATCTGTGCGGGGAGGGCATTCCTCCGGAGGAACCGTACCGCCGAGTGACGATCCCTGCCGATGCGGCCGCCGTCCTCCTCGCCTCCGAGGACCTGATTCTCACCCCGACAATGACGCAGGAGCCTGATGGGTCCGTCCGACTCAAACTCTGTCTGGACTGCGCCCTGGACACGGACCTGGTGGAGGGCGCCGATCGGCCCAACTGATCGGAGCTGTCCTGGCCACAGCATGTTCCCCTGCCCTCTTTGGTGGCCAGCCTGCCGCCGGGTCCGCGAAGGTGTTGACCGCCTTCGTGCTCACCCCCAGAGTCAGGACATGCTGCACAAGAATCTCCTAACTGTCAGCCTTGACAACGGGGGGAGACCGCGTATAGGCTAAAGTCCCCTCGGGGTGGGAAATCGTGGCCAGCTTCGAGGGTCCCTGCGGAGAGGAGATGCCGCGGTAACTCCCTTATCGTAATGTGGCGTTCTACCAAGGAGGTGTCATATGAACAGGGTCGCATGCAGACGCCGTGCAGGCGCATGGGTCGGGGCGCTGCTGAGCCTCGTCGTCTTGACTTTCCTATTGGCTCCCGCAGCTACGGCGGGGGAGCAGCCCCGCTACGGGGGGATCCTGAACTTTGCTGTGGCCAAAGGCCCCCCCTCCTTTGATGGCCATCGGGAGACCACCTTTGCCATGGTCCACCCCATTGCTCCCTTTTACAGCACCCTGCTCAAGTTCGATCAGTGGAGCTACCCGAAGATCGTCGGTGACGTGGCGAAAAAGTGGTCGATCTCCAGAGATGGTCGCACGTACACCTTCAAGATCCGGAAAGGGATCAAGTTCCACGACGGATCGCCGCTGACGGCCCGGGACATCAAGGCCACCTATGACAAGATCATCTTCCCGCCCAAAGGCGTGGTCAGCGCCCGCAAGGGATCCTATCTGATGGTGAAATCGGTGGAGGCCCCGAACGACCGCACGGTGGTATTCCGCCTGAAGTGGCCAGCCGCCTCCCTTTTGGCCAACCTCGCCTCGCCCTGGAACTTCATCTACAAGGCGGACATCCTGGCCAAGGACCCCCACTGGTATGAGAAGAACATCAACGGGACCGGCCCCTTCAAGTTCGTGGAGTATGTCCCGGGGTCTCACTTGATCGGCAAGAAGAATGAAGCCTACTTCATGAAGGGTCGCCCTTACCTGGATGGGTACAGGGCCATCTTCATCAAGTCCACCTCGGCCCGGGTGGATGCGATCCGGGGCGGGCGCGCCCTCATCGAGTTCCGGGGATTCTCTCCCGCTGGCCGCGACAAACTGGTCAAAGCCTTGGGAGACAAGATCAGGGTCCAGGAGGGTCCCTGGCTCTGCTACCTCTCCGTCGCCATCAACAACGAGAAGGCGCCCTTTAATGACGTCCGGGTCCGGAAGGCCTTGACCTTGGCCCTGGACCGGTGGGGGGGGTCGGAGGCGCTGTCGAGGATCGCCATCGTGAAGCCGGTGGGGGGCATCCTGCGCCCCGGCTCCGAATTTGCCGCCACGGAGGCGGAGCTGACCAAGCTGGCCGGTTACGGGAAGAACGTCAAGGCCGCCCGCAGGGAGGCCCGCCGCCTGCTCAAGGCGGCCGGCATTCCCAAGGGCTACTCCTTCACCTTCAAGAACCGGGACCTGCCGATGCCCTACGGGCATTTGGGGATCTGGCTCATCGATCAGTGGCGCCAGGTCGGGCTCAATGTCGAGCAGAAGGTCCTGGAGAAGGGGCCGTTCTTCTCCGATCGGAAAAAGGGGAACTTTGACACCATCATGGACTGGGAATGCGGCTTTATGGACGAGCCGGATCTCCAGCTCTTCAAGTTCCTCTCCAAGGGGAAGAGCGGAGCCAACTACTCCCGGTTCGTCGATCCGGTCTTGGATGAGCTGTATGAGAAGCAGAGCCGCGCCAGCGATCCCAAAGAGCGGCGAAGGCTGATCCGGACCTTTGAGCAGCGACTGTTGGACGAGAAGGTCTATACCTTCCCCACCCTCTGGTGGTACAAGATCAATCCCCACTGGGCCAAGGTGCGAGGCTGGAACCAGCTCCCCAGCCACTACCTGAACCAGG
>JBHIAD010000058.1:0-9215 GCA_046758405.1 Methylomirabilales bacterium (SeqCode) | reverse complement strand
AAGACTGTGCTCAATCGGGTCCACAAAATCAAGGGTTTTGTCTACCAGCGGTTTCGCTTCGTGGGTGATGTCATCTACGTCGATGTTCGCCCTCGTCGGGGTTCTCGGCCTATTTGTTCGGGATGCGGCCGACGGGGAAGCTCCACCTGGGTCATCTCCTCGGCGCCCTGCAGAATTGGCGCACTCTCCAGGCAGAGTACCAGTGCTTCTTCTTCGTTGCTGATTGGCACGCCTTGACCTCGGACTACGCGGATCCGAGCCAGATTCGGGAGTTCGCTCGCGAGGTGGTCATCGACTGGCTGAGTGCGGGGATTGACCCCGAAGCGTCCGTCCTCTTCGTCCAGTCACTGGTGCCGGAACACGCTGAGCTCCATCTCTATTTCTCGATGATCACCCCCCTGGCCTGGCTTGAGCGCAACCCGACGTACAAGGAGCAGCTTCAGGAGTTGAGCAGTAAGGACCTCCACACCTACGGGTTTCTTGGCTATCCAGTCCTGCAGGCCGCCGATATTCTCATGTATCAGGCCAACTATGTCCCCGTCGGAATGGACCAGCTGCCCCACATTGAGCTGACTCGGGAGATCGCCCGACGCTTCAACCACCTCTACCGCATGGTCTTCGTCGAACCCCAGGCCCTTCTCACCGAGTTTCCCAAGATCCCCGGGACGGATGGACGGAAGATGAGCAAGTCGTACAACAACGCCATCCTCCTCAGTGATCCCCCCGAGGTCGTTGAAGCGAAGATTAAGCCCATGGTGACTGACCCGGCGCGTGTCCGCCGGAGCGATCCCGGGAATCCGGACGTCTGTCCGGTCTACGATCTGCACAAGGTCTTTACACCGGCGAGTGAGCGCGAGGCAGTGGTCGTCCCGGGCTGTCGCACGGCCGGGATCGGCTGCCTCGATTGCAAGGGTATCTTACTCGCCCACATGCTGCCTGCGTTGGTCCCGATCTACGAGCGGCGGTGTGATCTTTCGAAGCGGCCCGCGGAGGTTGATGCCATCCTGGCCCAAGGGACCGAACGGGCCCGCGGGGAGGCGAAGAAGACCATGGGCGAGGTGCGCCAGGCGATGCGTATCTCATATTGACGCCCCCAATATTTTGGGGTAGGGTGAAGCCAATTCACGAGATATAGGGGTCGGGGGAGAACGAGAGAGGAGATTGCAGATGTTACAGGGGCCGCTCGAAGAGGGGCTGGCCTTCGATGATGTTGTCTTGGTGCCGTCCAGGTCCGAGGTCCATCCGCGCGAGGTGGACATCTCGACGAACGTGAGCCGAAACATCCGGATCAACCTTCCATTGCTCAGTGCGGCGATGGATACCGTGACCGACGGGGAGCTGGCGATCGCCCTGGCGCGGGAAGGGGGGATCGGGATCCTCCACCGGGCGCTCCCGGCAGCTCAGCAAGCAGCCCAGGTCGACCGGGTCAAGAAATCAGAGAGTGGGATGATCACGGATCCCATCACGGTGCGCCCCGATCAGAAGATCTTCGAGGCGCTCGGGATTATGGAACGCTATCGGATCTCAGGGGTCCCCGTCACCGATAGGGGCCGCCTGGTGGGAATCTTGACAAACCGGGATCTCCGGTTCGAAACGAAGCTCGATTTACCGGTGTCCGAGCTGATGACCCGCGAACCACTGACCACGGCGCCGGTCGGCACCAACCTGGAGGAGGCCAAGGAGATCCTGCACCGCAACCGGATCGAGAAGCTCCCCGTCGTGGATGATCAATTCCATCTCCGCGGCCTGATCACCATCAAGGACATCGAGAAGCGAAGGAAGTATCCGAGTGCCTGCAAGGACCAGCTGGGCCGGCTGCGGGTCGGGGCGGCGGTCGGCGTTGACGAGGACGCCGAGGAACGGGTTCCCCTCCTCCTCAAGGCGGGAGCCGATCTGATCGCGGTCGACACGGCGCATGCCCATTCCCGGCCGGTCCTCGAAACGGTCCGGTGGATCAAGCAGCACTTCCCAGAGGCGGAGGTCGTCGCCGGGAATGTCGCGACGGCCGAAGGGGCCGAGGATCTGGTGCAGGCAGGAGTGGATGGCTTCAAGGTCGGCATCGGGCCAGGGTCGATTTGCACGACGCGGGTTGTCGCTGGCGCAGGGGTCCCCCAGATCACCGCCATCGTCCAGTGTGCCCAGGTCGCTGAGCGGTACAACGTCCCGCTGATCGCCGACGGTGGGATCAAGCACTCGGGCGACATCACCAAGGCGATCGCGGCGGGAGCCCATGCGGTGATGATTGGAGGGCTCTTTGCCGGGACCGAGGAGAGCCCGGGCGAAACGGTGATCTATCAGGGGCGCAGTTACAAGGTATACCGCGGGATGGGGTCGCTCGGGGCAATGGAGCGCGGGGGCCGGGACCGTTACTTCCAGGAGGAAGAGACGGAGGTGAAGAAACTGGTCCCCGAGGGGATCGAGGGGCGTGTGCCATACCGGGGGACCTTGGCGGCGAACGTGTACCAGCTCATCGGGGGCCTTCGGGCGGGGATGGGCTATTGCGGGTGCCGCAACATCGAAGAACTCAGACACCATGGCAGGTTCCTCAAGATCAGCGTGGCCGGACTCCGCGAGTCCCACGTTCACGATGTCATCATCACGCGAGAGGCCCCGAACTATCGGATGGAGAGCTAGTGTCCCGCCCAGATACCTCGCCTCAGCACCTGAAGCCTCGCCGAGAGGCTGTGCGGTTTTCCCCAAAGGTATCCGAGTGAGCATGGCTCTACCGACCGGGACCGCAAAGAAGGTAGCGGGCGACATGATTGGACGGGGGCGCCGGTGGTGTCCTCAGGCTGCTGCCGGTCCCCGTGGCCGACGTTTCCCGCCGGGCGTTTTGCGGGACCCCGCCGACGGCCAACGGCATACGCTGCCCAGGGAGAACCGATGAGGCCAGAGGGAATCCTGGTCCTCGACTTTGGCGGCCAGTACACTCAACTCATCGCCCGTCGGGTACGCGAGTGTAGCGTCTACTGCGAGATCCTTCCCTGTCAGGTCCCCATCGAGACAATCCAAAGCTTCAATCCCAAGGGCATCATTTTCTCGGGTAGCCCTGCGAGTGTCTACGAGCCGGATGCCCCGATGCTGGACCGGAGGATCCTCGACCTCGACGTTCCAATCCTCGGGATCTGCTATGGGATGCAGGTGATGGCCCATCTCCTGGGGGGCGAAGTGGCGCGGGTAAAAGAGCGGGAGTATGGTCGGGCCGAGCTTTCCGTTGATGACACCTCCGATCTCTTGGCCGGTTTCGGAGATCGAACCGTGGCCTGGATGAGCCACGGGGACCAGGTCTTGCGTCTCCCCCCACACTTTATCCCCATTGCCCACACCGACAATGCGCCGTATGCAGCGATGCGCCACCGGGACCGGCCCCTCTTCGCACTGCAGTTTCATCCGGAGGTGGTCCATACGCCGCAGGGGAGACACATCCTGGGGAACTTCGTCCTGGGTCTCTGCAAGGCAGCCCCTACCTGGACGATGGAGTCCTACGGTGCCTCGGCCGTTGACATGATCCGACGAAAGGTCGGCGAAGGGCACGTGCTGTGCGCCTTGTCGGGCGGGGTGGACTCGTCCGTCGCGGCGGCCCTGGTGCACCGGGCGGTCGGCGAGCGACTCACCTGTGTCTTTGTGGACAATGGCCTGCTCCGGAAAGGGGAGGCTGAGGCAGTCCTCCAGACCTTCCGCGCACACCTCGGCCTCAATCTGATCGCGGTGAACGCCTCCGAGCGGTTCCTTCAGGCCCTCAAGGGGGTGGCCGACCCCGAGGAGAAGCGGAAGATCATCGGCGCCGAATTCATCGCCGTATTCGAGGAGGAGGCAAAGAAGCTCGGCACCATCGACTTTCTCGTGCAGGGAACCCTCTACCCGGATGTGATTGAGTCTCGACCGGTTCGCGGACCATCGGCGACGATCAAGACTCACCACAACGTGGGCGGCCTCCCGGCTGTGTTCCACTTCCAGCTCGTCGAGCCCCTGAAGGAGCTGTTCAAAGACGAAGTCCGGGCGCTCGGCAGGGAGCTCAGCCTGCCCGACCACATCCTCTGGCGGCAGCCCTTCCCGGGCCCAGGCTTGGCCGTCCGGATCCTGGGGGAGGTGACCCCGGAGCGGCTGCATCTGCTCCGAGAGGCGGACGCGATCGTGGAGGCGGAGATCCGGGTGGCGGGTCTGTACGAGAAGCTCTGGCAGGCCTTTGCGGTCCTGCTCCCGATCAAGAGCGTGGGGGTGATGGGGGATGCCCGGACGTACGAGCACGTGGTCGCCATCCGGGCGGTCACCTCGGAGGATGGTATGACCGCGGACTGGGCGCAAATTCCCCATGAGGTCCTTGGCACCGTGTCGAACCGCATCATTAATGAGGTCAGGGGCGTGAACCGGGTCGTGTACGACATCAGCAGCAAACCCCCCAGCACCATCGAGTGGGAGTAAGGGCGGGCTCAATCTGCAGAGTGCGATAGGGGGCTGATCGCCACGAGATTGCGGATTGCAAGGCTTTTTGAGGACTGCTCGGGCATTCGCCGAGCGGAAGGGGTTTGTGGCTTCATAATCGGGGGATATCATGCAGCACGCGGAGTTCTGCCACCTGCACGTCCACAGCCAGTACAGCTTGCTCGACGGGGCCTGCCACCTCGATAAGCTTGTCAAAAAGGCCAGAGAGCACCGGATGCCGGCGCTGGCGGTGACCGACCACGGCAACCTTTTCGGAGCGATCGACTTTTATACTGCCGCACAGAAGGAGGGGATCAAGCCGATCGTCGGCTGCGAGGTCTACGTCGCTCCCGGGTCCCGCACCGAGCGCTATCCGCAGGACGGCAACTACGAAGGGGCAAATCACCTCACCCTGTTGGTTCGCGATCGAACAGGGTACAAGAACCTCGTTCACCTGGCAACCGCCGGCTACCTCGAGGGCTTCTACTACAAACCTCGGATCGACCGCGAGTTGTTGTCGCAGCATCATGAGGGGTTGATCGCCCTGTCGGGCTGCCTGAACAGCGAGATGGCGGCCGCGTTGAGCCAGGGGAGGGATCAGGAGGCCCTGGAGACCGCGGCCTGGTACCGGGACCTCTTCGGGCGCGACAACTACTTCATCGAGCTCCAGTATCACGGGATCCCCGAGCAAGAGCTGGTCAATCGGAAGTTGGTCAAAATTCACAAGGAGCTTGGCCTGGATCCCGTCGTGACGAACGACGTCCACTATCTGAACGCGGGTGACCATCGGCCGCATGATGTCCTCCTGTGCATTCAGACCGGTAAGACGGTCACCGACAAAGACCGACTCCGTTTTTCCTCGGAGCAGTTCTACTTTAAAACGCCGCTGGAGATGGCCCAGCTCTTCGGCGAGATTCCCGCAGCGGTCCGGAACACCTTGGCGATCGCCGAGCGGTGTAATCTCCAGTTTGAGTTCGGCAAGGTGCATCTGCCCCACTACGCCGTGCCGGAGGGCTATACCCTCGACTCCTATCTGGCCGAGCGGGCCTGGCAGGGCCTCCGGGCCCGCTACCGTCCGCTCACGGCCGAGGCCGAGGGGCGACTCAAGCGGGAGCTCGAGGTCATCGAGACGATGGGCTATGCCGGGTACTTCCTCATCGTGTGGGATTTCATTCGGGCAGCGAAAGAGCGCGGGATCTCGGTCGGGCCGGGGCGTGGCTCGGCGGCCGGATCCCTCGTGGCCTACACCCTCGGCATCACCAACATCGACCCCCTCCGCTACGGCCTGCTTTTTGAGCGCTTCCTGAATCCGGAGCGGGTGACCATGCCCGACATGGACATCGACTTCGCCGACGATCGCCGGGACGAGGTCATCGAATACGTCGCTCAGAAGTACGGCAAGGAGAACGTCGCCCAGATCATCACCTTTGGGACTCTGGGAGCCAAGGCGGTCATCCGGGACGTGGGGCGGGCACTTGGGATGCCCTACGGCGAGGTGGACCGGATTGCCAAGATGGTCCCATCCGTCCTCAGTATCTCCCTCGAGGAGGCCCTGCATCAGAGTCCGGCCCTCCAGGAGGCCGTCAGCACTCGGCCAGAGGTGAAGGAGCTGATCGAGCACGCTCGGATCCTCGAAGGGCTCACCCGCCATGCCTCGACCCATGCGGCAGGGGTGGTGATCAGCCGCGATCCGTTGATCGAGCATGTCCCCCTCTATAAGGGGGCCAAGGGCGAGGTGACGACCCAGTATGCGATGGGGGCAATCGAGAAGATCGGACTCCTCAAGATGGATTTTCTCGGGCTCCGCACCCTGACCGTGATCGCCAATACCCTGCGACTGGTCCGGGAGTCCAAGGGGATCGACGTGGACGCGGACCAGATTCCCTTCGATGACCGGGACACCTTCCGGCTCCTCGGGGAGGCTCGGACCTCCGGGGTCTTCCAGCTCGAGTCCACGGGCATGCGGGACCTGTTGCGCCGGCTGAGGCCGGAGCGCATGGAGGATATTATCGCCCTGGTGGCGCTGTACCGTCCAGGACCGATGGAGATGATTCCCGACTTTATCAACCGGCGGCACGGTCGGGTCAAGATCACCTACGATCATCCCCTCATGGAGAGATACTTGCAGGAGACGTACGGGATCATGGTCTATCAGGAACAGGTCATGCAGATCGCGGGCGAGATAGCCGGCTTCACCATGGGTGAGGCCGATCTCCTGCGCCGGGCGATGGGGAAGAAGAAGCCCGAGCTCATGGCCGAGCAGCGTGAGAAGTTCATGAAGGGCGCGACCGCCCGGGGGGGCCCCGCTCGGAAGGCCGAGAAGATCTTCGAGCTGATAGCTCAGTTCGCCGGATACGGCTTCAACAAGTCTCATGCGGCAGCATACGCGGTGGTCGCATACCAGACCGCCTACCTCAAGGCCCACTACCCGGTTGAGTTCATGGCCGCACTGCTCTCGTCCGAGGCGACCAACACCGACCGCATCGTCAGGTACATCGAAGAGTGTCGGCAGATGGGGATCGAGGTCCTTCCCCCGGACGTCACCGAGTCCGCGGCGAGCTTCCGGGTCGTGGGCGACAAGATCCGCTTCGGTCTCGCTGCGGTCAAAAACGTCGGCGAGACGGCGATCCAATCGATCCTCAATGCCCGCTTGACCGGAGGGGGGTTTCAGTCACTCTATGATTTCTGCGAGCGGGTGGATCTGCGCCTGGTCAATAAGCGGGTGGTCGAGAGTCTCATCAAGTGTGGTGCCTTTGACTCCCTTGGACTCCGGCGGTCGCAGCTGATGGCGATGGCCGACCAGGCGATGGAGGCGGCGTCAGCGACGCAGCGAGACCGGGCTCATGGGCAGGTCTCGCTGCTTGACGTCCTGGCGGCGACGACGCCGACAGACGTGTCTACCCCGCCTCCTCCGGACATCCCTGAATGGGATCGGGCCCAGCGTCTGATTGCGGAGCGAGAAACGCTCGGATTCTACGTGACCGGACATCCGCTTGCGGAGTACGAAACCCTGTGTCGGCAGTTCACGACGGCAGCAACCGATGAGCTCGCCACTCGGCGAGACAAGGAGACTGTGCGGCTCGCCGCAATCGTGACTGCCATCAGAGAGACCTCCACGAAGAACGGCGATCGGATGGCCTTTGTGACGCTGGAGGACACCAGAGGAGTGGTGGAAGCAATCGCCTTTCCCGAACTGTACCGGACCAAGATGCTCCACCTGGTCAAGGACAACCCGGTCCTGATCACGGGGCAGCTGGATATCGGAGACGAGGCGGTCAAGATCCTCTTATCCGATGTGTGCCCGCTGGACGAACTCCAGGGCCCTCCTTGGGATGTGACGGCCGTTGAGGTCCGCCTCCAAGAGGGCCCCGCTGCGGTCGAGGCCCTGCGGGAGGTCCGGGAACTCGCAGGTCGCTTTCGGGGCCAGGCCCTCCTGCAGATCCGGCTCGAGGTCGAGGGCCACTCGGTGGTGATCGGCGCAGGGGCATCCTGCCGGGTCCGGCCCGAGGAGGCCTTCCTGCGTGGGATCGAGGCGATCGTCGGTTCGGGCGCGATCGCCCTTCGGTGAGGGGGGAAGGCTGTGCAGGCTCGCTACGTCCTCGATTTCGAGAAACGCCTGGTCGAGCTCGAGGAGAAGATCAAAGAGCTCCAAAGTCTGTCCACGAGCGGGGGCGTGGAGTGCGCCGATGAGATTCACAAGATCGAGAAGAAGCTTCACCGGCTGCGCGAAGAGACCTTCGGCAAGCTCACCCCTTGGCAGCGCTGTCAGATCGCACGTCATCCCGGGCGTCCCTACACCCTCGATTACGCGCGAGCCATGCTGACGGACTTCATGGAGATCCACGGGGATCGGGCCTTTGCCGACGACCAGGCGATCGTGGCCGGCCTCGGGCGCCTCGATGGGATGCCGTTAGCGGTCATCGGCCATCAGAAGGGGCGCGACACGAAGGAAAAGATCGCCCGCAACTTCGCCATGGCCCATCCAGAGGGCTACCGCAAGGCCCTCCGGGTCATGCGGCTGGCGGAGCAGTATGGCCGGCCCATCCTCTGCTGCATTGACACCCCCGGGGCTTATCCTGGGATCGGGGCCGAGGAGCGGGGCCAAGCGGAGGCGATCGCGGTGAATCTTCGGGAGATGGTGACTTTGAGAACCCCGATCGTCGTCGTGGTGACCGGTGAAGGGGGAAGCGGTGGGGCCTTGGCCATCGGAGTGGGGGACAGGATTTTCATGCTCGAGTTCGCAGTCTACTCGGTGATCTCACCGGAGGGGTGCGCGAGCATCCTCTGGCGGAATCCCGCACGGGCCCCCGAGGCGGCAGAGGCATTGGGGATTACCGCCCCGAGCTTGTTGTCCCTCGGGTTGATCGACGGCATTGTGCCGGAACCGCCGGGGGGGGCTCACCGCGACCCCCTGGAGATGGCCGCTCGACTCAAAGAGACGGTGACCCTTGCCTTCCGATCTCTGCAGGAAGTTCCCCTGGAGGTCTTGCTCGAGGAGCGGTACGCCAAGTTTCGTCGGATGGGGGTCTTTGAGGAGTCCTAACCCATGCTGACGACGACGAGATGGGCCAATCGCCGGGGAGCCTTGAAGGTGAACATTCCGCACGCCCTTGGTGTCGCTCGTAAGAACCGTTCGAAAGAATCCTTGACATGTCAAGACGAATCGGATAGGCAAGGTAATCACTGATTCTTAGATTCGACTCCAACGGGCTGGAGCCCGCGAAGGCTTCTGCTGTCTGGAGGCCCACGATGCAGGGCTGGCGCGTTGGCCCCCTCGTCTTACTGGCCTTTCT
>JBHIAD010000057.1:0-9230 GCA_046758405.1 Methylomirabilales bacterium (SeqCode) | reverse complement strand
TTCTCCAAAGAGGTCGGTCTCGGTCTCTTCTCGGAAGGTGGTTTCCAGCACCCCTGCCCGGGTGCAGCCCACCCCCCTCGCATAGGCGAGGGCCATCTCCCATGCCGTGCCCGAAACATTCTGCTGAACCGCCAGCAAAGCCGGAACGCCCGACCCCTCCGTATAGAGCTGGCGCATGATGTGGCCAGGGGCCTTGGGGGCAATCATCGAAACATCCACCTCTTTGGGTGGGACGATCTGGTGGAAGTGAATGTTGAAGCCATGGGCGAACATCAGCGTCTTGCCCGGAGTCAGCGCTTCACGGATCGCATCCAGGTAGACCTGCCGCTGGACCTGGTCTGGCAAAAGGATCATGATAATCTGGCCCATCCTGGCTGCGTCGTCCACCGTCTCCACACGGAGCCCCGCCCCCTTTGCCCGGTCCCAGGACTTGGAGCCTTTGTACAGGCCCACCACGACATGCACGCCTGAATCCTTTAAGTTCAGGGCATGGGCGTGCCCCTGACTCCCGTAGCCGATAACGGCGATCGTCTTGCCCTGAAAAAGACCGAGGTCGGCATCCTTGTCGTAATAGAGCTGCGCCATCAACTATCTCCCTTCCTCTGAGACGCTGACAGTCTTGCGCGAATTTGTCTCGGCTTCTGCCCCCGGAGCCTTCGCACCTTTCCGAGGTACCGTTTTGGCCGCGCGGGCGATCGCAATGCGCCCAGTGCGAACGACGTCCTGAATGCCAAAGGGGCGGAGCAGTTCGAGGATCGCTACGATCTTGTGGTCATCCCCTGTGACCTCCAGGCTGTACGTGCGGTGGGTCACGTCCACAATTTTGGCGCGAAAGATGTCTGCGATGCGCAAGATCTCTGCCCGGTTGGGCGCGTCAGCATTGACGCGGATCAAGAGCATCTCGCGCTCGATGATGTCCTCGTCTGTGAGGTCGACCACCTTGACGATATCAATCAACCGGTTCAGCTGCTTGACCACCTGCTCGATGACCCAGTCGTCTCCATGAACGACCATGGTGATCCGCGAAAGGGATGGATCAGTGGTCTCCCCCACGGAGACGCTGTCAATGTTATAACCCTTGGCGGCGATGAGTGCCGCGATCCGCGCCAATACACCGGTTCGGTTCTCAACCAGCATCGTGATGATGTGGCGCCGGAAGTCCTTGGTATCCTTCATTGAGCTCCTCGCAGTTACTCGGGGAAGAATCAGCGGCCAGCCGTCAACGCAGCCCGCCGGAGGCCAAGCGCTGTCAGCTGGCCGTTGAACACCTTGCCGTGCTTACCGCCACCCCTGGAAGAGCTTTTCAGGGATCGGCTCCCCTACGTCAATGATGTCCCGGATCGGGGCTCCCGACGGGATCATGGGAAAGCAATTCTCCTCTCGTTCCACCACGATATCGACGACCACCGGTCCGGGGGTACTGATGGCCTTTTCGACCGCCGCCTTGAGTTCTTCGGGTCGCTCGACCCTGAGCCCCATGGCTCCATAGGCCTCCGCCAGCTTGACAAAATCTGGGTGCACCGAGAGATCGACTTGGGAGTGACGCCGTCCGTAGAAGAGCTCCTGCCACTGCCGTACCATCCCCAGATACTTGTTGTTGATGACAAAGGTCTTGACCGGGAGATTGTATTGGACACAGGTCGCCAATTCCTGGTTGGTCATTTGGAAGCTTCCATCCCCGTCAATGTCGATGACCAGCTTGTCAGGAAAGGCCGCCTGGGCGCCCATCGCTGCCGGGAAGCCGAAGCCCATCGTTCCCAGACCTCCGGAGGTGATCCAGCGCCGTGGGCGCCGGGCACGGTAGACCTGGGCCGCCCACATCTGATGTTGCCCGACTCCAGTCGCGATAATTGGATCCAGGTGTTCGGTGTGGCGGATAATCTGGTCAATCGCGTACAGTGAGCTGGTGGCCCCTTCCTTACGCTCCTCAACCCGAATCGGATGCTTCTCCCGCCACCCGTCCAGCTGCTGGTACCACTCGGCGAAATCCTCTTGCCAGGGCCGCTTGAGCTTCCGGATCTCTTGATTCAGTTCTCGCAACACGCACTGCACGTCACCAACGATCGGGACATCCACTTTCACGTTCTTTCGGATGGAAGTGGGATCGATGTCGATATGAATGATCCGGCAGTCCTTCCCGAACTCTGAAAGCTTACCGGTCACCCGGTCATCAAACCGTGACCCGATGGCGATCATGAGATCGCAGTGAACCATCGCCATGTTGGCGACGTAGTGACCGTGCATCCCGAGCATCCCAAGCCAGCGGGGGTGATCGGTCGCAAGGGCCCCGAGGCCCATGAGGGTCAAGGTGGTGGGGATCTGAGTCAGCTCGATCAGTTCGGCGAGGTCCGCATGGGCCTCCGCATGGATGATCCCACCGCCACCATAGATCACCGGGCGCCTGGCCTCGGCAATAAGCCGGGCCGCCTTCTTGATCTGGCCGGGATGACCGTGGAGCTGTGGGTTGTAACCACGGATTGCAACCTCCCGCGGATACCCCTCAAACTCCGCCCGCCCCATCATGACGTCCTTCGGGAGGTCGACCAGGACCGGCCCCGGCCGACCTGACCGGGCGATGTAATACGCCTCCTTGATGATCCGGGGTAAATCCTCCGTCCGTGTGGCAAGGAAGTTGTGCTTTGTGCAGCTCCTGGTCGTTCCCACCACGTCCGCTTCCTGGAAGGCGTCGCACCCCATCACAGCGGTGGGGACCTGGCCCGTGAAGACGACGATCGCCATCGAATCCATCAGGGCATCCGTAATGCCGGTGACCGTATTCGTCGCCCCTGGCCCCGACGTGACCACAACGGTCCCGGGCCGACCCGTTGCCTTATAGTAGCCTTCTGCGGCATGGGCTGCTGCCTGCTCGTGGCGGCAGAGGACGTGTTGTAACGGGTAGTCGAGTAAGACGTCATAGGCATGCAGAATGGCCCCACCCGGATGGCCGAAGACGGTCGTGACCCCTTCCTCCTGGACGCACTTGAGAAAGATCTCTGAACCCGTCAGTCGCATAGCTCCACCCCTCACGAGCACCTTGCCGCTTCCGTGAGGGGCCCCCCACCTCTCTGATGTCTTACGACTCCCGCCGACACCCTTCGACGAAAGGAGCACTTCGAGCACAAATTCCTTGTGTTAAACCTTATTTTCTAGCAGCTTCCTCACACGATGTCAACAGATATTTCCGATAGTTGGCGTACTTGTGCCCCCCCCCAGCGCACCTTCCCCCCAAAGTCCCCGGAGCTTCTTAATAGAGGGAAGTGCTGGACCAGCAAAGGGGATGGGCAGACTTGGTGCGGCATTAGGTACCTCCCCTAAGCTTTTCCCGGAGGCCCGAGGCCTCCGGAAGACCGAGGATCCGTGTAACCCCGTAATAGGCGCATAACGTCAGCATCCCCTCGATTGTGAAAACAAGCGCTCGGGCACTCCATGAGCTTGCCGCGAGTGGCGGCCAGAAGCTCCGGCTCAGTACCGCTGTGACCGCCATCACGCCGGCAGCCCAGCCCATTTTGGCAAGGGGAGGCAGCAGGTCCCTCCACTGCCACGGTCCGAGGTAGCGCACAAGCCACCGCCCCAGACACCAGCAGGAGACGGCTGAGCCGAGCGAGGTCGCCAGGGCAAGGCCAGGAACCCCCATCGGACCCATCAGGACAAGGCTCAGGCCAGTCCCGATCCCCACGCCGATCATCCCAGCCTTGACCGGACTCGCCGTGTCCTGAAAGGCATAGAAGGTGGAAACGAGGAGGCGGTTTACGACGAAAAAGATCAACCCGACGCAGTAGGCGAGGATCACGGCCGCGGTCCCCTGCGTCGCTTGGGCCGAAAAGGCCCCCCGCTCAAAGAGGAGGGAAACGATTTCGCGTCGGAATACCACCAGCCCGACCAGGGCTGGGAGTGTCAGGAAAAGTATGAGCCGCAGGGAAGCCATACACGCGTGGTGGACCTCCCCGATCGAGCGCGCCGCCACGCGCGCCGCCATGACAGGGAAGGCGGCAGTCGCCACGGCCACCCCGACCATCCCGATGGGGAGGTGAACCAACCGGAAGGCATAATAGAGTGTCGAGACCGCTCCCCCACCCACGAGGGTGGCCAGGATTGTCGTGACGAGGACATGGAGCTGGGTGACCCCCAGGCCGATCGCCCGCGGTCCCATCAGGTGCCCGATTCGAAGGATGGCGGGGTCCGCGGGGCTCCCCTGCGGGATGAAGGACATCCCGCGTGTCACCAGCGGCGGGACCTGCAAGGCAACCTGCATCACTCCCCCGAAGAGGACGCCGACGGCGAGGGCGAGCACCGGCTCGCCGAGCTTCGGGCCGAGGAGGATGGCCGCCGTGATAATGCTGATATTCAAGAGGGCGGGTGACAGGGCTGGAAGAGCAAAGTGGCCGAGGGAATTCAGGGTCCCCATCATCAGGGCGGAGAGGCCGGCGAAGAGCAGATAGGGAAACATCATGCGCGTGAGCTTCACGGTGAGGGCGAATTTCTCCGGGATCTCCCAGAAACCAGGGCCGATTAACCGGACCACCCACGGACTGAGAACGATCCCAACCAGACAGGTGATGGTGAGCAGCACCCCGAGGACCCAGAAGGTGGTGGTGGCTACGCGGAGGGCTGTCTCCTTGCCCCGCTCGGCCCGGACCTGGGCAAAGACCGGAATGAAGGCGGCCGAGAGGGCTCCCTCTCCCAACAGCTCGCGCAGCATATTCGGGATGCGGAAGGCGACGAAGAAGGCGTCGGCGGCGGTTCCGGTGCCAAAGCCATGAGCAATCACCATGTCGCGTATGTAGCCGAGAATTCGGCTGAGGAAGGTCGCACCACTGACCACCGAGGCCGCCTGGGCGATCTGTCCCGTCCCCTGGCTCACTCATGCCTCCCACGACACCGCGAGATCACGCCCGGGCAAAAAGGACTTGACAACTCGAGCCCCCTCTCCCACAATCGCCAGGCACGCGCGATCATAAGCAAGTGCCAAGGGAAGAAGATGGCCAATATCAAATCGGCAGCAAAACGGCTCCGGCAATCCTTGCGGCGTGCCGCTCGCAACCAGGCGGCGAAGACCCGTGTGCGGCGCGTGATCAAGGAGGTTCGCACGCTCCTGGCACGGGGCAACGCAGCGGCTGCCGCTCCCGCCCTGCAAGCGGCGGTCAGTGTGCTCGACAAGACCGCCTCCAAGGGCATTCTCCATCCCCGGACAGTGGCCCGCTACAAGTCACGCCTCGCCTCTCAGCTCCACGCCAAGACCCGCACCGCTCGTTAGCCCTCCTGTCAGGCGGGCTCTCGTTGCTGCAGCCGCTCTTCCGAACAGGTTCGGGACGGTGATCCCCTTCCGGCCCTCTCGGATGCCCTCCCCGAGACCGACCGGGAGAGGCGAAACGTGTGCTGGGGCACCGGGTGGCACCCCCCGTACCGGGCGTGTGACGCGATCCCGGCCCTACACCCTTGCACATAGCTCAATGATTGCGCGTTCGAGGGCAAGGGCGTGATGGGCACGGCCGTGAGACTTGAGTTCCTGGTCGAGCTGACCGAGCCGCAGGAGACCGGCCTCGATCCGCTTGACCGGAAAGCGAGTCGCGTCAGCCATCAGCCGAGCGACCAAAAAAGGAGGGAGGGGAATCCCCTCCGGCCCCTTCGCCGGGTCAGCGCCCCGATCCTGGGCTGCCTTGGCCTTGAGGAGCAGCCGGAGCTGGCGCGCCAGCATACCAAGGATCCGGGGTGCCTCCGTCCCGCTTACCAGGAGATCATGAAGGTGGTGGAGTGCCACACCGGCCTCCTGGCGACTCACCGCATCGGTCAGATCGAAGATCCGCGTGCCCACGTCGCGGGAGCTCACCGCCTGGACCGCTCCGGGGGTGATTTCACTCGCTGGATCCACGAAGAGACACACCTTCTCGATCTCTTGCCGAAGCGAGTGCAGGTTATCGCTCTGGCGCGACAAGAAGAGGACAGTGGCCTCTTCCCCGATCCGCTTGCCGCGGGCCTGGACCTCTGTCCGAACCCAACGGGCAAGGGCGGCCCCCTTCGGGATCGGAAAGTCGATGACCCCACGCTGCTTCCGAAGGCGCTGGACGACCTTCAGACGCTCGTCCATCTTGGACGCCACCAGGATCAGGCAGCTCTGTTCGGCAGGCCGCTGGAGATAGGGAAGGAACGTCTCCCATGCCTCCCTGCCCAGTCGGTCCGCCTCCTTCAGGACGACGACCCGTCGAGGGCTGAAGGCAGGAAGGACGCAGCAGCGCTGAAGGAGATCATGGGGGTTGCACGCATCTCCCCGGATCACTTCACAATTCAGTTCCCGGAAGCCGGGGGGCAGCAGGAGATCGAGGAGTCGCCCGAGGAACTCTTCCATCAGCAGCGTCGCCTCCCCGACGAGGAGGTAGACGGGCGCGATCCGACCCTCGGCAACAGCTCGCAGGACAGCCTCAGACACACCCGTCTCCCTACCGCACCTCGGCCATCCGCGCCATCACTTGCCCCGCGAGGCTCTCAATGGCCCGTCTCGCGGCTTCGGCCTCCGACGCCTTTGCTTCCGTAACCCCGGCCGGAGTTGTGTAATAGGCCTCTCCGACCACCTCCTCCTGGATTCCACCACCCCTTGGGCCACCCTGTCGCTCCACGGCGAGCGACAGGGATATGGTCAGCCGGAATCGCCGGGCGGTGTCCCGAACGTCAAAGCTGAGGGCCTGCTGCGCATACCCCGTGATCGCACCCTCAACCACTACATCCGCCGTTGCGCGATCTTCGACCACTTGACCTCCGGCGCTGGTGATCCGCTGCCGCACAGCGACCAAGAGGTTCCTCCCGAGTCCCCCCTGAAAGGTGTTCGCGTCTGTGATAGTTAAGTAGACGCGCCCGACTACACTGCGTGGTACGCTTCCCTGGAATGCGTACCCACAGCCCCCCACCAGGACCGTCACGGCCACTATGATACCCGCCCAGCCCTTTTGCCACCGCACCCGCGAGGCTCCTTCCTCCGCCAGCGTCCGGACTGGAAGCGACGGGCTCATCCGACGACGATGTTGACGAGCTTGCCGGGGACGACAATGACCCGTTGAAGCGGTTTCCCCTCGATCCACCGCCGGACCCGGCGGTCCGCGAGCGCTGCCTCCCGCAACTGCCCCTCACTCATTCGGGACGGGAGAGAGAGTCGAGCCCGAAGCTTCCCGTTCACCTGCACCACGACGAGGTGCTCTTCCGTCTCGAGGGCGGCCGGATCATGGCGTGGCCAGGGCTCGCTCGACACGCGGCCCACGTGGCCAAGCTCGGCCCAGAGCTCCTCACACAGGTGGGGGGCGAAGGGAGCGAGCAGCGTCAGCAGGGTATCGAGGCCACTCCGAAGGACATAGCGGCGCTCGGCCTGCTCCTTGGCATCGCCCGTCACTTCGAAGCCGGAGAGGGCATTGGTCAGCTCGTGGAGGGCCGCGATCGCCGTGTTGAAATGGAAGGCCCGCTCGATGTCCTCCGTGACCCGCTTGATCGTGGCGTGAATGGTGCGGACAAGCGCTCGCCCGACGCTCAATTCCTGCAGGGGCACCGGAGAGACCGGCTCGGTGAGGAGAGGCAGGGCATCCTGAACCAAGCGGTAGACCCGGTTGAGGAAGCGAAAACTCCCCTCCACGCCCTCCTGGGACCACTCCAAGTCCCGCTCGGGAGGAGCCGCGAACAACGAAAAGAGCCGCGCCGTATCGGCGCCGTACTGGGCCAGGAGGTCATCAGGGTCGACGACGTTTTTCTTGGACTTGGACATCTTCTCAGTCCGCCCCACCTCAACGGCCTGCTGGCACGCCCGGCACCGACCCTCGCGGTCCATCTCCTGAGGGAGTCGGTACCCGTGGGTCGGGCACCGATAGGTCTCCTTGCAGACCATACCCTGGGTGAGGAGATTCCGGAAGGGCTCGTCGATCGTGACCAGCCCCAGGTCGCGAATCACCTTGGTGAAGAAGCGCGCGTAGAGCAGATGGAGCACCGCGTGCTCGACTCCCCCGATATACTGCTCGACCGGCATCCAGTATCCCCCGCGATGAGGATCCAGGGGACAGGTGGTCTCCTGCGGGCTGCAGTACCGAAGGAAATACCAGGAGGAATCGACGAAGGTGTCCATGGTATCGGTCTCGCGGTGGGCCGGGCGCCGACAGCGCGGGCAGGGCACCTGAACGAATTCGGCAACCTGAGCGAGAGGCGATCCCCCCTTCAGCGCGATCGCCACATCCTGGGGCAAGAGGACCGGCAAGGAGTCGTCCGGGACCGGAACCGTCCCACAGTGGTCGCAATAGATGACCGGGATCGGGGTCCCCCAGTAGCGTTGCCGGGAGATCCCCCAGTCCCGCAGCCGGTAGTTGACTGCACGCCGGCCGATGCCCTGTTGCTCGAGAAACTCGACGATCTTCTCCCGCCCTTCTTGACTCGGAAGGCCGCTGAAGGTTCCCGAGGCCACCAGAATCCCTTCCCCTTCATACGCCCCTCCCAGCGGCTCTCCGGGCGATGAGTCCCCCTCCGGGCGAATGACCACCCGGATGGGAAGCCCGTACTTCGTGGCGAACTCGAAGTCCCGCTGGTCGTGGGCGGGCACGGCCATGATGGCCCCCGTGCCGTATTCGGGCAGGACGAAGTTGGCGAGCCAGATCGGGATCCGTTCCGTGGTGAGGGGATTCACCGCCACGCTCCCGGTATCCACCCCCTCCTTTTCCGTATCGGCCGCCGCGCGGATGATCCGATCCGTGCGTCGCATGCGGTCGATGAAGGCTTGGACCTTTGGGCGACCGTGGGCCAACCGTGCCGCGAGCGGGTGCTCCGGGGCAAGGACCATAAAGGTGGCCCCATAGAGCGTATCCGGCCTTGTCGTGAACACCGTGATCGATTCGCCGCCTTCAGCCAACGGGAACTCCACCTCGGCGCCGACGCTCTTGCCGACCCAGTTCCGCTGCATGACCCGCACGCGCTCCGGCCAGCCAGCCAGCGTGTCGAGGCCGGCCAGGAGCTCCTCGGCATAGGCGGTGATCTTCAGAAACCACTGCTCGAGCTCCTTCTGCGTGACCGGTGACTCACACCGCCAGCACTTTCCGTCCTCGACCTGCTCATTCGCCAGCACAGTCTGGCACTCCGCGCACCAGTTCACGAAGGCGGGTTTCCGGTAGGCAAACCCCCGCTCAAGCATCCGGAGGAAAAACCACTGGTTCCAGCGATAGTAGTCGGGATCGGAGCAGGTGATCTCCCGGTCCCAGTCATAGGAAAAGCCC
>JBHIAD010000056.1:0-9522 GCA_046758405.1 Methylomirabilales bacterium (SeqCode) | reverse complement strand
GGGTCGCATGGACGAGAACCTCGCCCGGGAGCACTACCCAGGGATGATGCCGATCCGGGGAGGGGCCTACACCGGGGACGAGAACCGGGTACAGGGGGAGGATCTGGGTCCCGGGGCCTGATCGCTCCGGTTGTGTCGGGAACCAGGGGGGGGTGGGACCGGGACGGAGGGTGGCTGTCATGTCTTGGAGCGCAGTGGGAGAGAGGAGATGCTGGCAACGTCCCAGATCATCGTTGTAGGATCCCGTCTGCCCTCCTGCTTTCGCCATTACTCCCTGCTCCATCGGCGGTTGATCGGCCACGGAAAAGTTCTCCATCATCCAGGTGTCTCCTTCAAACCGAAGGCCGTTACCGGTGCCGTTGTTGAGGATGGACGTCCAGGGGCCCGCTGACAGAGGAGGAACTATGGGAAAACTTCCTGCAGCCTACGAAGAGTTTCAACGGACCTTTCGGCGAGTCTGGGAGGCCTACGATAATCTTGGGACGGCCGTTCATCAGGCAGGCCCCCTCGACCCCAAGACCCGCGAACTGATCAAGCTGGGCATTGCCATCGGGGGTCGCTTAGAGGGAGCGGTGCGGGCCCACACTCGCCTCGCCCTCGAGCGAGGCGCCGCACCCGACGCGATCCGCCACGTCGCCCTCCTGGCCATTACCACTTCAGGCTTCCCCACCGGGATGGCGGCCCTCACCTGGATCCATGATGTGCTGCGGGATCGGCGGAAGGGTGGAAAGAGGCGATAGGAAGGCAATAGGGTCATTGCCCTTTTCGGAGGGAATACCCCGTGGGGTTGGTGCGGTGATCGTTTCCGAAGGATTCTGCGCATCGTCACCAGAAGGCGCTACCCGGGTCCTCGTAGTGGAGGACGATACGGACATGGGCGAGAACTTCCGCCGGGCCCTGGCCTCGAGGGGCTATGTGGTGGATGTGACTCGAGACGGCTCTGAGGCCCTCGGGATGCTTCGATGCAGGCCCTACCATCTGATTGTCACCGATCTGATCATGCCCCGCATGGGGGGACTTAGCTTACTGGAGCGGCTGCGGGATGAGCGATGCACTGCGCCCATCATCGTCGTCACGGCCTTCAGCGGCTGGGCCATGATGCAGAACCTGCCGAAGCTTGGCGTGGTTCGGCTTCTGGAGAAACCCATCGCTATCCGGCAGTTCCTGCAGGAGGTGGATCGCGTTCTCGGGCCACGGACTGGCCCGAAACCGGTGCCGTGACCGCCGTGATGGAGATCGCCACGCCGAGGGAACACTCATTGGGGGGAGGAGTGGGCTGACGCGGGCAGCCGGACGCGCCCCCTGAGTCCTTCTCAATGTGGAAGCGGGGAGGAGGAAGATGATTGATGTTACTGCCCTGTATTGCGGTCGGGAGACCCCTTCGATTCCCCACCGTTTTGGACGGGGCCTCCGGGACCCACAAGTCAAGCAGGATGGGTATGCAGTCGCGCCATCGGCCAGGGAGCGCCGGCCCATCGTCGTCTGGAATGTGACCCGGAGCTGCAACCTCCGCTGCGTCCACTGCTACTCCGATTCGGAGCCGAAGCGGTATCCCGGCGAGCTGACGACGGAAGAGGCCAAGGCCTTTCTCGAGGATCTATCCGACTTCCGCGTTCCCGCCCTCCTCCTGTCGGGAGGAGAACCCCTCGTTCGGCCCGATCTCTTCATGTTGGCCTCTTATGCCCGGGCGCGGAACCTGCGCCTGGTCCTCTCCACTAACGGGATCCTAATTACGCCACAAGTCGCGGAGCGGATCAGAGCAACGGGGTTCTCCTATGTGGGAATCAGCCTTGACGGACTGGAGGAGGTCCACGACCGCTTCCGGGGGATGAAGGGGGCCTATCGGCGGACCCTGGAGGCGTTCCACCACCTGCTGCGGGTCGGACAGAAGGTTGGACTGCGGATGACCCTGACGCGGCAGAATGTCCGCGATCTCCCCCGCCTCTTCGATCTCATCGAGCGGGAGGGGATCCCACGGGCTTGCTTCTATCATCTCGTTCCGGCTGGACGAGGGCAAGGGGCGGTGGGCCTTCGCCCCGAGGAGACTCGCCGGGCCATCGATATCATCTTGGAAAGGGCCCGGGTTCTTTCCCGTCGAGACCCTCCCGTCGAGATCCTGACCGTGGATAACCACTGCGACGGCCCCTACATGTATCTCCGGCTGCAGGAGGAGAGGGATCCCAGGGCCGCTGAAGTTTACGAGATGCTCCGGTGGAATGGTGGGGGCCTCCATAGCTCCGGGGTGGGGATCGCCTGCGTGGACTTTGTCGGCAATGTCCATCCGGATCAGTTCTGGATGCACCACACCCTGGGGAATGTTCGACGGCGACCCTTCAGTGCAATCTGGCAGGATAGCTCGGAGCCTCTGCTGGCCAAGCTCCGGGATCGAAAGCGGCATCTGACCGGTCGCTGCGCGGCCTGTCAATTCCTCGAACTCTGTGGCGGGAGCTTCCGCGTTCGGGCCGATCTCGTCACGGGTGACCCCTGGGCGCCGGACCCCGCCTGCTATCTGACCGACGAAGAGATTGGGATTCGATGACTCGATGGACTCGCGACATTATGATCCGGCCGGTTCGTGCGCTGGCGCTCCTTCTCGCCTCACTCCTCTTTGTCTCTTGCACTGGATCGGCAGGGGGGAACCCTGGCGATCGCCTTCGGGCCGTGGCCACCTATTCGGTGATTTACGACCTCGGGCGTCAAATTGCGGGAGACCGGGCGGAGGTTACCAGTCTGGTGCCGGTAGGGACCGATCCCCATACCTATGAGCCGAAGCCGAGCGACATGCGGCGTCTCGCTGAGGCCGATCTCATCCTGTACAACGGTCTCAACCTGGAGCTGTGGTTCGATCGGCTGGTGCAGGGATCGGGCACGAGGGCCCGAATCGTGGTGGCCTCCCAGGGGATCAAGCCCATCTTCATTCAGGATCCCTTCAGCCGCTATAACGGTGCACCGGATCCTCACGCCTGGATGGATGTGCAGCACGTCATGAGGCACTATGTCCCGAACATTCGCGACGGTTTTATCACCGCTGACCCCGGGGGGGCAGAGGTCTACCGGCGCAATGCCGCGAGATACATCGCTCAGCTCGAGGAGCTCGATGCATGGCTCCGCTCACAGGTCTTGCGCATTCCTGTGGAGCGGCGCCAGCTGGTTACCACCGAGAACGCCACGCTCTACTTTGCCGCCCGCTACGGTTTCCAAGTGGTGGGCTGGGTTTACACCTTGGCGCCCGAAGCGGAACCTCCAGCGCGTCGCATCGCCGAACTCACCCAGCGTGTCCGCAACCAGAGGGTGCCGGCCTTGTTCATTGACCTCACCCTCAATTCTAAGCTCATGGAACGGATCAGCCAGGAGACGGGAGTCCCCATCAGAGGAGCCCTGTACATCGATACCCTAGGAGCCCCGGGAAGTGGGGCGGACTCCTATCTCGGGATGATGCGTGCCAATGTGGAGATCTTGGTCGAGGGCCTGAGAGGGACGCCGTGACGGCGGCGATTGAGATTCGTAACCTGAGCGTCTCCTACGATGCCAAACCTGTTCTCCTGAGCATCACCATGACCCTCGAACGCGGGCAGTTGGTGGGCCTTCTTGGCCCGAATGGGGCAGGCAAATCCACCCTCTTCCGGGCCATCGTTGGTCTCGTTCCCCTTTCCGGCGGTCGCATCCGCCTCCTTGGAGGGGAGGTGAAGGAGAACCGCCGGTGGGTGGCATACGTCCCCCAGCGGGAGGCCATCGACTGGAATTTCCCCATCATCGTCGAGGATGCGGTTCTGATGGGTCGCTTCCCTCACCTGGGATGGGGGCGCCGCCCCAGCCCCCATGACAGGAGGGTGGCGCAGCGGTGCCTGCAGGAGTTGGAGATCGCCGAGCTCCAGTGCCGGCAGATCGGCGAGCTTTCCGGCGGCCAGCAGCAGCGGGTCTTCCTGGCCCGGGCCCTAGCCCAAGAGGCCCAGGTCCTTCTGCTGGATGAGCCCTTTGTGGGAGTGGATGCTGCCACTGAACAGGTCATCTTCCACCTCCTCGCCAGGTTGCGCCACGAGGGGAAGACTGTGCTCGTGGTGGATCACGATCTCAATCGGGCGGCGAGGCATTACGACTGCCTCGCGCTGCTCAACCAGCGACTCGTCGCGTATGGGCCGCCCCAGGCGGTCTTCACCCCAGATCTCTTGGACGCCACCTATGCGGGAAGGCTTGCCCTCCTGGAAGCGCTCGGGGTGGGGGGGTCACCATGAATTTCCTGGAGTGGCTCCTTGGACCCCTGCAATATGGCTTCATGCAGCATGCCCTGGTGGCTGCCATGATCGTAGGAGTGGTCAGTGCGGTCGTCGGAAGCTTCCTCTTGGTCAAACAGTGGGCGCTCCTAGGGGATGCCATCTCCCACGCCGTCCTTCCCGGCGTGGCCATCGCGTTCCTCCTGGGGTGGCCTTTCTTCGTCGGGGCGGTGGTGACCGGCCTGCTTACGGCCCTGGGGATTGGGTTTGTCGAGCGGAACAGCCGCATCAGGCAGGACGCGGCCATGGGCCTGCTCTTTGTCAGCGCCTTCGCCCTGGGGCTGGCGATCATCAGCCGGATCCAGAGCCCCGTAGACCTGTTTCATATCCTCTTTGGAAACGTCCTTGCCGTGAGCCGTCTCGATCTCCTCTTGACAGCGGCGACAGGGATCGTGGTGGTCGGAGCGATCGCCCTGCTCTACAAGGAGCTGCTCCTGTGGGCCTTCGATCCCATCATGGCTGAGAGCGTCGGGCTGCCCGTGCGCCGCCTCCATTATCTGATGATCCTTCTGACCTCCCTCACGATTGTGGCCTCTCTGCAGGCAGTGGGGATCGTGCTGGTCGTGGCCATGCTCATCGCCCCTGCAGCTACCGCCTACCTCCTCACCGACCGATTCCACCGTATGATCCTTCTGGCGGCGTTGCTTGGGGCTTTATCGGGTGTGGCTGGCCTGTACTTGTCCTTTTACCTGGATGTTGCGTCAGGGGCTACCATGGTCTTGGTGGGCGCCACGCTGTTTAGTGCGAGCCTCCTCTTTGCCCCCAAGCACGGTATCGTCCCCAAGGCCCTGCGGCGCCGGCGGGCGAGGTCGGTCGCTTTCGAGGACGATCACCTGAAGCACCTGTTAGCGCTGAGCCGCTCTTCGCCAGTAGCCGCTGAGGCCCTCACCGATCGCCTAGGTGAAGGAGTAGCCTCGGTGGCCCGCACGGTCCGCCGCCTTGAGCGGTCGGGTTTGGTCCACCGCTCTTTTGAGGGGGTGGCCCTCACCGCCAAAGGGCTTCGCCGGGCGATGCAGGTGGTTCGCACCCATCGCCTGTGGGAGCGCTATCTCGTGGACAGGGGCGGCATTCCCAGCGAGGAGGTACACGCTGCCGCCGACCGTCTGGAACATGCGAGCTCCCCTGAACTGACGGACCGCCTCGATGAGGCCCTTGGATGCCCTACCGTTGACCCCCACGGTGCACCCATCCCCAGGGGGGAGGAGAGTATCCTGATCGCCGAGGGCTACCTCCTCTCCGAGCTGCACCCCGGACAGGAGGGGACCATCGCGCAGGTGGAGGACGAAGACCCCGAGTTGCTCTACAGGCTTTCCTCGCTGGGCATGGTACCAGGGGCGCGCGTGCGGGCGCTGGCCGTGCGGGATGGGGGGTTGGAGGTGATGGTGGCCGGGCAGGTGCAGGTCATTGACCGCCGGATTGCCCGCAGCGTCTTGGTGTTGCCCGAGAAAGGCCCGGAGGTGACTGCCTCTGAACCTCCGCGGAGGGGATAAAGGGATGCCCGGGGGACGCAGGGCGAAGATCTCCCTTTCCCACCTCATGGCCTGGGGGTGGCGCGAAGCCGGTCGACGAACTGCCTTCGCGGCCGGGCAGCCCGGTACCTTTCGAGGCACGCCCACCCTCACGTGGAGAAAAGCTCTCCGGGACGTGCCGAAGCAGGTCCTTGGGAAGGAGGATCTGGATTGAACAGGCGGCCAGAGCTTAAGAATAACCCGACGTACCCTGGTACCGTGTATCGGGATGCCCCGCGCAACGTCTACTGGGAGATGACCGTTGCCTGTGATCTCGCCTGTCAACACTGTCGGGCCGATGCCATTCCCCATCGCGATTGCCGGGAACTGACTACTGAAGAAGGAAAAGGCCTGATGCAGGATGTGAAGGCAATGGGCAGCATGCTGATCCTCACGGGCGGGGATCCCATGAAGCGGCCCGATCTGTTTACACTCATTGGCTATGCCCGGCAGATCCGATTGCCCCTGAGCATCACCCCCAGCACGACCCCCACCCTGACCCGGGAGGCCACCCGTCAGTTCCGGGAACTCGGGGTGGCCACCATGGGGCTCAGCCTGGACGGACCTAGTCCAGAAGTTCACGACACCTTCCGAGGGGTGCCTGGGACCTTCGAGCACTCGCTGCAAGCCCTCGCGTGGGCTCGGGAATTTCGCCTCCCCGTACAGGTGAACACCACCGTCACCCGGGAAACCCTTCCTCACCTGTCCACCCTGTACCGGCTGTTGCGGGAGGAGATGTCCCCTCCTGTTCGCCGATGGAGTCTCTTTGTCCTGGTCCCGGTGGGTCGAGGATCCACCCTGGGGATGCCTTCAGCGGAGGAGATAGAGGAGCTGTTCAGCTGGGTCTACGGCATCTCCCGGGATGCCCCATTCCACGTCAGCACGGTAGAGGCGCCTCACTATCGAAGGTACTGGATTCAGCGCAAGCTCGAGGAGGGGATGCCCCTCGAGGAGATTGAGCGCCTGGGGAAGCGCATGGGCTTCGGGATCCGGGATGGGAACGGGGTCATCTTTGTCTCCCACAAGGGGGAGGTGTACCCCGCGGGCTTTCTCCCCTGGCCGTTACTGGGGAACGTGCGGGAGAGGCCGCTCTCGGCAATCTACCGGGACTCCCCCTTGCTGATGAAACTCCGGGATATGGACCGGGTGAGGGGGAAATGCGGGGCTTGCGAGTTCCGATGGGTTTGCGGGGGCTCCCGGGCTCGGGCCTACGCTGCCACCGGTGACTACCTGGCAGAGGAGCCTTACTGTACGTATCAGCCGGAGCGGACGGGGTGCACCGCTCGGGACGCGACACCGGGCCACCGGGAGGTTGTCGTGGAGAGGAGCAGGGAGGGGCGGGTTGCTAATTGGGCAGAGCCGAAAGGAGAGAAGGGATGCGCCGGGAACTGAAGCCGGATATTGATCCGATCTGCGGGACCAAGGTGGACGTCCGGACGGCCGCGGTACGGATCGAGCACCGGGGGAAGCGGTACCACTTCTGCAGCACCGCCTGTCAGGCCGCCTTCATGGCGGATCCGAACCGGTACATTGGCTCGATCGTGGCCTCCACAATCGCTCCTCATGCCCTCCGGCTCGTGGCCACAAGGGGGAATCGAGCCACGGACGAATGTCGTCAATGCGAGATCTGGGAGGCGTGCATCCTCTTTCGCGACTTGAACCCTGAGGAGGTCGCAGTCTACCAGCGGCTTCGCCACCTCCACGCCTTTCAACCCAAGCAGGCGCTCTACCATGAGGGGCTTCCGGCTCTCGGCTTTTACGTGCCATGCGCCGGGCGCGTGAAGCTGTCGAGAGCGGATCCCCACGGTCGTCAGCAGATCCTCCGGATCGTGGATCCCGGAGGGGTCTGCGGGGTCGAATCCCTGCTTCCCGATGCGTGTTACACTGCAACGGCTGAGGCCCTCGAGCAGTCCCAGGCGGCTTTCATCAAACGGGATCAGCTCCTGCATCTTCTCCGGGAGGTCCCGCGGGTTGCTCTCACCTTGCTCGGCCACATCAGCCGGATGCTGGCGGAGACTGAGATCCGACTCGCCCAAGTGGCTCTCGGGAACGTCCGGACCCGTCTCGGGGCGCTCCTAGTGGATCTTGCCGAACGCTATGGCGAAGAGGACGAGACGGGTGCGATCATGATTCGGACGCCTCTCACCCGGGCAGAGATGGCGGCGATGGTCGGCATGAGTCCGGAGACCGCCATGCGGACCCTTGCCGAGTTCGTCAGCGAAAGCCTGGTGCGAACCGCGGGCCGCGACCTCATCATTCAGCAAATGGATCGCCTTCGAACGATGGCATGAGCGCACCCCTTCCTGGTGAAGTCACCCTCGCGGTTCAACCTCTTGCGGGTCTCTCAGGGGCGCGGGGTTGCCGGCTCCGCCCTCCCCTCGGGAAGGGACTTGAGACAGACTCGGCTGCAGCCTTGCCGCTCGGGCCACAGGGAGCAGTCCCGGATTCGCAGAACTGGCGGTCCGATCGCGGTGGTCCATGCTGCGTGCCGGGCATCGAGATGGACCGTGGCCTCGGCATGGGTCTCAGGGCAGCGGACGACACGCCCACGGCGAAACCGTCTGAAGGCATCCAGCACGGTCGGCAACACGACGTACACAAGCCCCAGCGCGAGCAGCGCGCCCACGAGTGTCCAAAGCTGAATCATCCTCAATCCTCCCTTTGGCTTCCCGTATCCGTATCGAGCAGCCCCTCCCCCCTCGTATAACTACAATATGGCGTGGTGGCCGGCCCTGACCATGAGGGCGGTACGCGTAGGCTATGATTATCATCAGGCCGTTGACTGATTGTGGTCATTGTGTCTACAGAGATATTGTGGTAAGAGAGCAAGAACATTATGGATCTTAATTGTCCGAATTCTCAGCGCCGGCGCAGCAGTGGGATGCGCCTCACACGGGCGGCCGATTACGGGCTCCGTGCCATGCTCTATCTCGCCCGCCAGCCCCATGGGAAGGTGAGCCGGCTCAAGGACATCGCGGCGGACCAGGGGGTGCCGCCGGGCTTCCTGAGCAAGGTCACTCAGGCCCTTGCGAGGGCCGGGTTGGCTCGCTCATCTCGCGGGGTGCATGGCGGGGTCGCGCTTGCCAGGGACCCCAGGGACGTGAGCGTCAAAGACGTGGTCGAGGCCATTGAGGGGCCCGTCGCGTTAAACCTCTGTCTGCTGGAGAGGGGGGCCTGCCCCAGGCAGGCTGGCTGTAGCATGTATCCCGTGTGGAGAAAAGCCCAGCGGCGGATGCTCGAGGTCCTGAAAGCAGCAAGATTCTCGGACCCTGCCCGGCTCCACTGACACGCCTAAACCGTGAGAAGGGAGGGTGGCTCCCAAAATGCTGAGCTGGCTGCCGGAGAATGTCTCCACCTACGGAGGGGATATCGATTCCATTCTTTACCTGATCTATTATGTTACGGGGGCCTGGTTTTTTCTCACGCTCGGGGTCATCCTCATCTTCCTCATCCGCTACCGTCGCCGGGAGGGACGCCGGGCGACCTATGTCCACGGGAATAGCCTGGCCCAAAGCGCGTGGATCCTTGTCCCGGGACTGATCGTACTGGGGTTGGATCTGTGGATCGATTTTCACGGTGCAAAGGTCTGGGACACCGTCAAGGGCCACACGCCCCCTGGCGATGTCCGGGTCCAAGTGACCAGCAAGCAGTTTAACTGGGAGATTCTCTACCCGGGGCCGGACGGGCGGTTCGGCACGGCGGATGATCTGCAAGTGGACAACGAGTTACACGTCCCCGTCGGC
>JBHIAD010000055.1:0-9623 GCA_046758405.1 Methylomirabilales bacterium (SeqCode) | reverse complement strand
GACCGCCTTTCGCCAACCCTGGAGCACCGCCATGTTCACCGGCGACAATCTCCCGCCCGGAGTGAGCTGTGTGCTGGTGACCCGAGAGAAGGCCCGTGGGGAGTCCAGGAGACAGGTGGTCGGCTACTGTTGCCTGTGGATCATGGCCGACGAACTCCAGATCGCTAATCTCGCCGTGATCCCGACCCTGAGGCGCCAGGGGATCGGGCGGCGTCTTGTGGCGGCAGCCCTCGCCGTGGCCGCGGCCCGCGGAGTGAGGCGAGCATTCCTTGAGGTTCGGGCGGGGAACGACGCAGCCCAGGCGCTCTACCGGCGCTTCGGGTTCTCAGTTCTCGCCCGCCGTCGACGCTATTACAGCGAGCCGCGGGAGGACGCCCTGATTATGCGCCTCGACATATCACCAACGGGATGAGGAATGTGACGGAACCCCCTGAAATGCCTTGACATTCTTTAGGCCCGGACTAAGATGAGCCTGAATGATTCGCTGCAAATCGGTGAGGCGTGCTTTGGGTGAGGGCGTGCAATGTATCTCCCGGGCTGTTTGGGGGGGAAATGCGGAGCGGAACCAGTGAGGAGAGGATGGGGGGAGGCCGATGATCGATCGAGAGCTGCTGGAAATCCTCGCGTGCCCGGCCTGCCGCGCTGAGGTCCGCTTGGATGAGGCGGCTGGGCGGATCGTCTGCATTGGGTGCGGGCGCCGCTATCCGGTGCGCGACGGGATCCCGGTAATGTTGGTGGACGAGGCCGAGCTGCCTGAAGGAGGGAAGGGGCAGTAGGGAGCGCGTGCGCCTTGCGGAGGGGCTACTCGGTCGTGGCAGACCTGGATCTCCGGCGGGTCTCCCGGCGCCACCGAGCCCGCAAGGCCGCGACGTGATCGGGCCCGAGACGGGTCCGGCCTATCAACGGTTCTCCCTTGGCCAGACCGTGACAATCGGAACCGCCGGTGACGACCAGCCCGAACTTGGAGGCGGCCTGGAGCAAGAGGAGAATCTTCTCGGGGGAGTGGGACGGATGATGGACCTCGAGACCGGCCAATCCGGCGGCCACGAGCTGGGGGAGCAGGCTGATGAAGCCATGGCCGGGGTGGGCGAGGACCGGCACGCCTCCCACCTGACGAAGGAGGCCGATCGCCTCTTCAGGGCCGAGGTCGGAGTGCTCCACGTGGGCTGGCTTTCCGTGGCCGAGATAGCGCGAGAAGGCCTCCTCAATGCTCGCGACTGCACCGCGGGCGACGAGGGCCCGGGCGACGTGGAGGCGCCCGATGGTACCGCGGCTTCCGAGGTGCTCGACCTCGTGACGGGTGAGGGGAATGCCCAGGTCCTGCAGGCGCGCGAGGATGGCATTGAGGCGGGCCTGCCGCTCGTCGGTCAGGCGGTGGAGACGAACGGAAAGCTGGGGATCCTTCCAATCGATGAAGTAGCCGAGGAGGTGGATCTCGCGGCCCCTGTCTCGGGCCGAGAGCTCGACCCCCGGGATGACCTCGATCCCGAACTCGCTGCCCGCACGCCGCGCTTCGGCTATACCCCCGACGGTATCGTGGTCAGTCAGGGCAATCGGGTTCAGGCCGAGGTGGGCGGCGCGGGAGACCACCTCGGTCGGTGCCCAGGTGCCGTCTGAGTACCAGGAGTGCAGATGCAGGTCCGCCCCGCCCGCTTGTAGAGGCCTGGGGAGGACGCGGGCTTGTTTGTCTTGGCCTCCGGGCAGTGACTCCGGTCGCTCGGTCATGGTCCTCCTTGATCTCCAGTGCGATCTGCTCTATGCCTTCGGGGGCAGGGAACCGCACGGGGGATGTGGGGCGACTATAGGTCACGGGGATGGACAGGTCAAGTCGAGAGGGCCCAGTGAAATAAGGAAGTTGGCACAGGCTATGCACCGAAGACGTTATGTCCCACTGGGGTAGGGAAAGGAGTCGAGATCCTTGTCGCCCTCTGCAGCGTCTCACCAGGGTTCTTCGGTGAGCGGGAAGGTCCGGTGGCTCCGGCTTCTCCTTCGGCACATGCTACCCGAGTCGGTCGGAGGTCCGGTGATCGCTGGGGTTCCTGTAGAGAGGATATTCGATGAGCTGACCGACGGGCTTGCCCTCCTCGACCGAAAGGGGCGGTGGGCGTGGGCGAACCGGAAGATGACAGAGATGCTGGGATGCGAGATAGCGGAACTGGCGACCCTGCCCGGTGCCCACTCCTTCGAGCTGCCGGAGGGACTCGATCTTGCCCGGACGCGGCACTCGACAGACTCGGTGGTCCAGGTGGAGGGTCGGGTGCGCCGCAAAGACGGGGTCACCCTGCCCGCCCGCATCCGACTCGGCCCGGTCCCGGACCCGTCGGGGGAGGGAACGGGCACCTTCCTCATCGTTTCCGGCCTCAGCGAGCAGCACTGCTGGGATCAACTGCTCATGCGTTCAGAGAAGCTGGCGGCCCTCGGCACGCTGGCCGCCGGTGTGGCCCACAACATCAACAACGTGCTGGCAGCGATCGTGGCTCGGACCGATCTGCTCCTGCGCCACCTGGAGGATGCAGAGATCAAGACCTGCCTCACCATGATCCGCCAGGCGGCCCTCGATGGTGCCAACACGGTCCGCCGGCTGCAGGACTTCGCTCGGGCCGGCGTCCCGAGCGCCGTGAGTCCTGTGGACGTGAATCAAGTCCTCGAGGAGGTCTTGCAGATTACGGAGGCCCGCTGGAAGAACGAGGCGCGGCTCCGGGGGACGCCAATCCGGGTGACGACCGACTTCGCTTCGGGGCTGGACCTCGTGGTGGGAAACGGAGCGGAGCTTCGGGAGGTCTTCACGAACATGGTCTGTAATGCCATCGACGCGATGCCGGCTGGCGGCTACATCCACGTGGCGACCGCCGAGGTCGCTGGCGGAGACGACCCCCCGGGGTCTGACCGCCGGTGGGTGCGGGTCGAAATCCGTGACACCGGCGTCGGCATGAATACCGAGGTCCGAGAGAAAGTGTTCGATCCGTTCTTCACTACCAAGGGAGTCCAGGGGACGGGGCTGGGCCTCAGCACCTCGTACGGGATCATCGCCCGGCACGGGGGTTCAATCGCCGTCGAGAGTGAGGAGGGCCGTGGAAGTCGCTTCGTGGTCTATCTCCCGATCACTCCGGTCCGAACCGACACCCCGGTGCCCTCCTCCTGCTTCCTGATACCAGCTCGTGTGCGGGGTCGCATCCTCGTGATCGAGGAGGAACAGGAGCTCCGGGAGGTCCTGGGTAACCTCCTCCGCCTAGAGGGGCATACCGTGACCGCGGTCGGGTCGGGGCATGACGGTCTTGAGGCCTTCCGGGCTGCCTCCTTCGACGTGGTGGTCACCGACCTCGGGATGGCGGATCTGACGGGCCTCGAGGTGGCGCGAGCCCTCAGGGTCCTCTCGCCCAACGTGCGGATCGTCCTGTGTACCGGCTGGAAGGCCGCGGTGGCCCACGAGGAGCTCACGGCCAGCGGGATCGACTGGCTCCTCGAAAAGCCCTTTCGGCTTGACCAGGCGCTCCGTGCCGTCGAGGACCTCTTGGTCGAGTCACCCGCGGCCCTCTCACAGAGGCCAGAGACGTGATGGTCGTGGGAGGGGTGCGGAGGTCCGGCGTCTCCTTGAGGCGTGCAGTGCCGGGGGCGGGTCGCTTACGGCGACGCAGTCCGGTGTGCCGTGGCTGTGACTGGGGCGATGGGGGGAGCCCGAACGTGTTGGGTGACGATAGCTCAAGAGGCGGCGCTGTGTCGTTCGAGACCCTCCGGTTGTCGCCCGCATGGCGCCGGCCGGCTGTCAGAATGGGGATGGGTCTGTTGACGATGAGGGTTTCGAGGCACCAGCCTTCACTGGAGCCTTGCCGCCCCGGTGCGTGTAAAGGAGGGCCGTGATGCCGGGACGGATCCTGGTGGTGGAGGACAGCGTCGAACTTGCGGAGATGGTGAAGGAGGTCCTCGAGGGGAAGGGCTTCGACGTCGCAGTCGCCTATACGGGTCAGGAGGGTATCGACAAGTTCCGGCGCGAGCCCTTTGATGTCGTGGTCCAGGACGTGAACCTCCCCGGCGGGATCTCTGGGTACGGGGCCTGCCAGGCCTACAAGACGATTCGCGATTCAGTGGCGGTACTCATGATGACCGGCGACTTCAAGAGTGACCAGGACGAGGAGATTGCGCGACGCCTGGGGGCCGACGGCTTTCTCCGGAAACCCTTCTCCCCGGCCCAGCTCCTTGAGGTCGTGAATGCCGTCCACAAGGATCAGCAGCACGCTGGCGTGTTTCCCACCATGACCTGCAAGGGCTGTGGGGCAAAGTTCCTCCTGCAGGAGGCGATCCCGATCGACGAGGATACCCCCATCCGCGTCACCTGTCCCAATTGCGGCCAGGTGAGCATGGTGCGGCGGAAGGAGCTGACGTGGGACGCTCCCACCGAACGACAAGGTCCGCACGGTCCCCAGGCCCGGCGCGTCTTGGTGGTCGAGGACAGCGAGGTGTTCCGCCAATTCATCGGATTGATCCTCAAGCGCGCGGGACACGTGGTCCTCGAGGCACGAAATGGCAAAGAGGGCCTGGAATTTGTCGGGCGATGGCACCCCCACTTGATTGTGACCGACATCCTGGTGCCCGAGGTCGATGGGATCCAGCTCTGCCGTACCCTGAAGCAGACCCCTGAGACAGCGGCGATCCCCATCATCATTGTCACCAGCTTCCAGACCGCCGCCTACCGCGAGCAGGCCCAGGAGATGGGTGTGGCCGCGTACATGACCAAGCCCCTGAACCCCCAGCTTTTCCTCGAGGCTGTCGGCAAACTCGTTTCCCGGTGATCTCCTTGCCGGGAGGGAGATCTCGTGCCCCCCACAGGGACCATCCTGGTTGTTGACGACGACCCCCAAAACCTGGAGCTCATGCAGGCCCTCCTGGAGCGGCACGGCTACCAGGTGGTCACCGCCGCTAGCGGACACGAGGCCCTGGACCAGGTTCGGGGCGCGCAACCGGATCTGGTTCTCCTGGATATCATGATGCCAGTACTCAATGGTCTCGAGGTCTGCCGACGCCTCCGGTCCGAGCCAGAGACCCGGTTCCTGCCGGTTATCATGGTCACGTCCCTTGACGACATGCAGGATCGTCTCGAGGGGATCGAGGCGGGGGCCGATGACTATCTGACCAAGCCGATTAACAGAGATGAGCTCCTGGCCCGGGTTCGGGCGATCCTCAAGCTCGGCTACTACCGGCACCTGGTTGCCGAGCAAGAGCGGTTCAAGCGGGTCATTGCGAACCTCCGGGATGGGATCGTGGTCGTGGACCGCGACGGGATGATCGCGCACCTGAATCACGCGGCGGTGACCCTGCTCAACCTGCCAGCGGAGGGATGGCACACCGTACACTTTGCCACCCATCTGGCTACGCATTTCAGTCTGACAGAACCGGTAGAGGTCCTCCTCCAGGAACGGGAAGTCTTCGAGGTGAGTCGACCGGGGGACCGGTTCCCGCTGTTCTTATCCCTACGGGTCTCCCGGACACGAGATCGTGAAGGAGCCGTGGAAGCCACAGCGGTCGTGGTCCAGGACGTGACCGAGGAGCGGTCGGAGGCTCGCCTGAAGGGAGACTTTCTCTCGCTGGTTTCGCACAAGTTCAAAACACCGCTGACCGTGATCGGGGGATACCTCTCGTGCTTCGCTGAGGGGATCCTGGGGGCGCTGACCCCTGAACAGCAACGCGTCATCGGACAGATGCAGGAGAAGGGGGAGGAGTTGGAGGCGCTCGTGGAGAAGCTCCTGACCTTTACGACGATCGCCAGGGCGGAGTTCGGTGTCCCAAGCGAGCCGGTCCCCCTGCTGGCCCTCATCGGGTGGGCCCGGGATCGGGTCGCTCTGCGGTACCCCGACCGACCGGTCCGATTCGAGATCCCCGAAGATACCGAAGGGGTGGTGGTCCCCGGGGACTCGCGGTTGCTCATCCTCGTCTGGGAGAACCTGGTTGAGAATGCGGTCAAGTTCAACGATAAGCCTGAGGCGATTGTGCAGGTCGGCTGGCGTCTGCTCCCGGAGGGTGTGGAATGCTCGGTGACGGACAACGGGCCGGGGATTCCCCACGAGGCCTTCTCCAAGATCTTTGAGACGTTCCAACAAGTGGAACGGGATTTCACGGGGAGCGTTGAGGGCCCCGGGATCGGGCTGGCGCTGGTCCGACGGATCGTGGAAGGCCATGAGGGACGCGTCTGGGTCGAGTCGACCATGGGTGCAGGATCGACCTTCCACTTTTTCCTTCCCCGGGTCCACCGGCGGGCGTCGACCCCATTCCCCAGCTCCGCTCCGGCGGGTCTCGACGCTGAAACCCAGGCGTGATAGAATTACCAGATCGTAGTCTGCCCGTGGAGATGCCATCACGCATGCCTGTCCCGGTTCGAGTCCGCTTCGCCCCCTCGCCGACCGGATACCTCCACGTCGGGGGGGGGCGGACCGCCCTCTACAACTGGCTCTTTGCCAGGAAGACCGGGGGTCGCTTCATCCTTCGCATCGAGGACACCGATGTCGAGCGCTCCACGGCCGAGGCCGCCGATGCCATCCTCGAAGGCTTAACCTGGCTTGGCCTGGACTGGGACGAGGGTCCCTTCCGGCAGGCCGAGCGCCTCGAGCGGTACCGTCTCTCGGCCGAGCGCCTCGAGGCGACGGGCCGGGCCTATCGGTGCACCTGCACGCCCGAAGAGCTCGAGGAGCGGCGCCGAGCTGCCCTGGCGGTCGGCCAGTCACCACGCTACGACCGGCGATGCCGTGACCAGGGCCCCGTGCCCAATCGACCCTGGGCCCTTCGGCTGAAGATTCCGGACACCGGGACCACCGTCATTCAGGACCTGATCCACGGTGAGGTGCGATTCGCCAACGCGGAACTCGACGACTTCATTCTCCTTCGGTCCGATGGCTTGCCCACATACAATTTCGCCGTGGTGGTGGATGATGGGGAGATGGGGATCACGCACGTCATTCGAGGAGATGATCACCTCTCCAATACGCCGCGCCAGATCCATGTCTACGAGGCCCTCGGATTCGCGCTGCCGGCCTTTGCCCACATTCCGATGATCCTGGGTCCCGACCGGGCGCGCCTTTCCAAGCGCCACGGCGCGACCTCGGTGTTGGCCTACCGGGATCTGGGCTACGTGCCTGAGGCGATCGTGAACTACCTGGCGCGCCTGGGGTGGTCTCATGGGGACCAGGAGATCTTTTCGACCGAGGAGCTGATCCAGCACTTCTCCCTCGAGCGGGTCGGGAAGGCGCCGGCGGTCTTCGACCGGGACAAGCTCGACTGGGTGAACGGGCATTACCTGCGTGTGAGGGATCCGGAGTGGCTCGGAGCACTCCTCACGCCTTTCTGGGAGCACGCCGGTGTGCCGATTGCAGCAGTCCGCCGTCGCGAAGCGGCTTGGCGCGAGAGCGGGGCTGGGACGAGCTTCGCAGCCGCGGCGGTCCTGCTCTTCCGGGAGCGGGCCCGCACGCTCAAGGAACTCGCTGAGAATTCGCGCTTTCTCTTTGACCTCCCGGTGTCCCTGGACCCCGCTCTGGTGAGGAAGCATCTGGCGCCAGACGTCCGAGCCCTGCTCTGCGTCCTCGTCAAGCAATTGGCCGGGCTTGATAAATTTGAGCCGGGGGTTCTGGAAGCGGCGTATCGACAGGTTGCAGCGGAGCGGCAGGTGAAGCTTGGGCCCCTCGCCCAGGCCACCCGTCTCATCGTGACGGGCACAGTGGTGAGCCCCCCGCTCTTCGAGGTGATGGCACTGATTGGCCGGGGGCTCTGTCTCGCCAGGCTCCGGGCTGTGCTCGGCGGTGGGATGGTGGGCGGCGGGCTTGAGCCTCGAGGACACAGGATAGCAGAGGAGGGACGGTGAGTTTTCAGGATCTGTTGAAGAGCCTTCGGGAGGAAGTTGCGGTCCTCGAGCGGGAACTCAAGGTCGAGCTGCCGAAGAAGATCGAGGCGGCCCGGGCCCTTGGCGACATCAGCGAGAACGCCGAGTTCGACGCAGCCAAGAACCGGCAGGGATTTGTCTCGGCGCGGATACAGTTCCTGCAGCAACGGATTGCTGCCCTCTCCTCGGTTGATCTCACGCACATCCCGCGCGACCGCGTCGGCTTCGGGTCGACCGTCACCCTGCGGGACCTCGAGTCAGACAAGGAACGGATCATTCGCCTGGTGACGCCGGAGGAGGCGAACGGGCAGCGGGGGTGGGTCTCCGCGGCCTCCCCCGTTGGGCGGGCCCTCATCGGAAAACGAGCAGGGGACGAGGTGACGATCCAGGCCCCTGGCGGGACGCGCACCTACACGATTGAACGGTTGGTCACCCTGCCCGATGCCCCGCCGGACGGCGCAGACTAGGGGCCTCTCACCGCGGCGGGCAGGGGCCCTGCCTTGACTCCGTCCGGATAGGGTGTTACAAAAGGTGGCCTGCCAGAGGGTCTGCGCAGCACCCGGGTCCTGTTGCGGGGTCGGATAATGGTAGTCCGCCTGGCTCTGGACCAGGTTGTCGAGGTTCGAGCCCTCGCCCCGCAGCCACCGCAGCTCTGCGTGCCCCTGCGTCTCCCTGGAGCGAAGTCTCATTCCGCGCTGAGTTTTCCCGCCGTTTTCCTAGTCGGGGTCCTTGGCCAGCGGCTGGGCCCCCGCAGCGCCAATCCGCCCAAAGAGCCCGGCAAAGACGAGCGAGAGGTAGAAACCGACGAAGGCCAGGAGAAACCAGGCGAGGGCAGGGTTCGTTCCCTGAAGGAGAAGGACCAGCAAGAAGATGGTCCCGTACCAGACGGCCGTTGCGTGCAGGTACCGACGGAGATCCTTGCGGATGCGGCTGACCAGGGCGGGCAGGGCGAAGGCGGCGGCGAGTTGGTCTTGCTCCGCAAAGCACACTTGGGCCATCGGATTGAGGAGGGCCGCCAGGCTGAGCACAACGAGAAAGAGCGGGGGACCGACGCCGAGGTGTTGCAGGAGAAGGGGGACCCCGACGTAGGCGGCATGGACGAGAAAGAGTTTCAACCCTCCGAGAATCAGATCCATCAGCCCGTCCCAGTTCGGCAAGGTGCGGCGCTCACCCCCGAGGACCGCCCGAAGGGTTCGGAGCGTATAGCCGGCCGCCAGGATACCAAGGGGCGGCATGAGGTTTGCCGCTGCCCCCGTCAGCAGCTTCCGAATGCTCGCAGGGTCGAGGAAGGGCTGCATGAAGGCTTCGCGCGCAAGCGTCAAGCTCGTGGCAAGAGTCGGCTCAGCGGGTTGCATCCTCTCGGGCGGCATGCTAGATTGTCCCCTATTCCCGGACAAGAACAACTCGCGCAGTCCGTGCAAAAGGCCCTATCGTCTAGGCTGGCCTAGGACGCCGCCCTCTCAAGGCGGAAACACGGGTTCGAATCCCGTTAGGGCCACCAGTCTTTTGCGCGAGTTACGTCCCTCCAAAGAGTCTCGCATCCCCTAGTTGGCACCAAATTGTAACCGTCAAGAGCGGGGTCGTACCCGATGAGCCTTAATCCCGCCGCAGAACGGGGCTCCGAAGCCGTTGCCCCTACCGTAACCCCTCGGGGGAGCGAGAAGCAAGATCCAATCCGAACCCCTCTCTTTCCTCATCCGTGTCCCCGAGAAGCGAGGCTTTCGCTTGATACGGATGGGGCCTGTCGTGTAGGGCTATGGCT
>JBHIAD010000054.1:0-9754 GCA_046758405.1 Methylomirabilales bacterium (SeqCode) | reverse complement strand
CAGAGCCTTCGTGCGGGTGCTGACGGCGGTGCATCACCATCGGGTGGACTATCCGGGCTTCCGGTTCCAGGAGGGGAAGAAGAAGAACGGCGAGAGGGATAAGAAAGGGAATGGGGATTCTGGTCCGAAGCCGACAAAGGAAGAGAAGGATCGACCTCCGATGGCTAAGAAGGATGGGGCAGAGGACATTAAGCGCCTTGGGCAGACCGAAGGCTGAGCTTTCGGTCCTCGTCGTCTCGGACCGCACGATTCGCCGTCTCAACCGGACCTACCGCGGGCACGACACGCCGACCGATGTACTCGCCTTCCCCCAAGGTCATCACCCCTACCCTGGCTCGCAGGAGCTACTGGGGGATGTGGTCATTTCCGTCGAGACCGCGCTGAAGCAGGCTCGAGCAGAGGGGCACCCCCTCCGCACCGAACTCGCCACCCTGCTGATTCACGGTATCCTGCACCTGATCGGCTATGATGACACGACGCCTTCTGCGAGGCGCCGGATGTGGCGCAGGCAGAATGCCCTCCTGCGGCAATTCCGCTGATGCTCCTGCGATACATTCGCACGACCGGTGGCTCACCAAAGGACCGGGGGGGGCGAGGAGGGGAGCGGTTGAGCACCGCAGGTGAGCATCGCGCCGGCTTTGTCGCCTTGGTCGGTCGACCGAACGTTGGCAAATCGACCCTGATGAACCGCCTCATTGGGCGCAAAGTGGCCATCGTCTCGGACAAACCGCAGACGACCCGAAATCGCATCGCCGGTATCTGCACGCGTGACGACCACCAGATCATCTTCATGGATACCCCGGGGGTGCATCGCTCCGAGGTCCTCTTCAACCGGGAGATGGTCAAGGTGGCCCTCAAGACACTGGATGAGGTGGACGTGACCCTCTGGCTGATGGACGCGGCCGATCCCCTTTCGGAGGAGGACAGATTCCTCGCGCAGCATCTCCGGTCGGTTGCACCCCCCGTTCTCCTCGCCCTGAATAAGGTGGATCTCGTCCGCAAGGAAACCCTGTTGCCCCTGATTGACCGGTGCGCGAAGGGGTTCAGGGTGGCCGAGGTGGTCCCCATCTCGGCGAAGACGGGGGACAACCTCCCCCGATTGGAGGGGCTTCTCCGCCAGTACCTCCCGGTGGGTCCTCCTCTCTATCCCCCCGATCGGGTCACCGACCAACCCGAACACCTGCTGGTCGGGGAGATCATCCGGGAGAAGGTCCTCGCCCTCACCCACGACGAGATCCCTTACGCCGTCGCGGTGAGGGTGGAGGAGATGCGGGAACGGGAAGGGGACGGAATCCTCGATGTGCAGGCAACCATCTTTGTGGAGAAGGATTCCCAAAAGGGGATTCTGATCGGGGCCGGGGGACAGCGGCTCAAGCGGATCGGGCAGATGGCTCGCGAAGACATGGAGGGACTCTTCGGGACCCGAGTCTATCTTGGGCTGTGGGTGAAGGTCCTGAAGGCGTGGCGGAAGGATCCCGAATGGCTCAGGCGGCTCGGCTATTTGCCGTAGGGGAATCCGCAGCGGGTGGTGAGGACGTATGAGCCTGCACAGCACTGAGGCGATCGTGGTCGGCGGCCATCAGCTCGGCGAGGCCGATCGCATCATCGGCTTTTCCACGCGCCGGTTTGGGAAGGTCCGGGCCGTGGCGGCCGGGGTGCGGCGCATCCGCAGTCGCTTCGGCGGCAGCCTCGAGCTGTTCACCTACGGGCAGCTCGTCTATTTTGAGCGTCCAGGCAGGGACCTGCACCGGGTCAACGAATTCGAGGTGTTGCAGCCCTTTCGAACCCTCCGAGGCTCCCTAGAGTTGTTCGCAGCCGGCGCGTACGTCGTCGAGCTCTCGGCCCTGACCAGTCTCGAGGGGGAGGCGAACGAGCCTCTTTTCGGACATCTCCTTCGGACCCTTTCTCTCCTGAACGAGCGGGGCGATGTGGGGTCCATCCTCCGGCGGTTCGAAATCCGCCTCCTCCGCTTGCTCGGCTACCTCCCGGAGCTGTACCGGTGTGTCCGGTGTCGGACGACGCTGAGCGCGCAGGCTGGGTATCCCTTCAGCCCGTCCGAAGGGGGCCTCCTCTGCGAGTGGTGTGCTCGCAGCGCTGAGGGAACTACATCGCTCTCGCCGGGGGCTGTGGGTTTCCTGCGGGGAGCGCTCCGGTCCGCGGGGGAGTCGGGGCGGGTGATCCTCCGGGCAGAGGAGGCCACGGCGCTGCACGGGATCCTCCGCCGCTTTCTGGAGGAGAAGCTCGGGCGGAGGGTGCAATCCGCCCGGTTCCTGAGTGGCTTTGTGCTTGACACTCCTTCAACCCTTTAAGTATAGTGACTTACGTGATTTTTGGACCTGGGGGCTTTTCCGGCGAGGCCCGGGCCCCGCAGTGCCGCCTCTGCCCGCTGCCTGTCCCGCCCGTCCCGGAGGATGCAATGTATTACCAGGACCTGGTCATGACCCTGGAGGGTTTCTACGCGAAGCGGGGCTGTGTGATCCAGGAACCCTACGATGTTGAAGTCGGGGCTGGGACCATGAATCCCGCCACCTTCCTCCGGGTGCTCGGCCCGGAGCCGTGGAAGGTTGCCTATGTCGAGCCCACGCGCCGCCCGACGGATGGGCGCTACGGGAAGAATCCGAACCGCCTCCAGCACTACTATCAGTTCCAGGTCATCCTGAAGCCCTCACCGGACGACGCGCAGGAGATTTACCTGGATAGCCTCCGGAAGCTCGGGATCAACCCCCTGCAACATGATATTCGCTTCGTCGAGGACGATTGGGAGTCGCCAACCCTCGGGGCGTGGGGCTTGGGGTGGGAGGTCTGGCTTGATGGGATGGAGATCACGCAGTTCACCTACTTCCAGCAAGCGGGAGGAATCGATCTGAAGCCGGTATCCGTCGAGCTTACCTACGGCCTGGAACGGATCGCCATGTACCTGCAGGGTGCGGAGAACGTCTTTGACCTGGAGTGGGCCCCGGGTGTCACCTATGGGGACGTGCACCATCGGGGAGAGGTGGAGTGGTCGGTCCACAACTTCGATGAGGCCGATACCGGCCTCAACCGGAAGCTCTTCGATCAGTACGCGGCGGAATCGCTTCGCCTGATTGCGAAGGGGCTGATCCTGCCGGCGTACGATTACTGTCTGAAGTGCTCCCACACCTTCAACATCCTCGATGCCCGCGGCGCGATCAGCGTCACGGAGCGGCAGGCGTTGATCGGGCGCGTCCGCAACCTCGCCCGGCGCGTGGCTGAGGCGTACCTGAAGCAGCGGGAAGAGATGGGCTTTCCTCTGCTCAAGAAGACGTAGCGGGGGCAGTTCAGAGTTCAGGGTTCATAGTTCATGGGGAGAAGGGATCTCAAGATGGTTCGTAGTTCAGGGGGTGTGGGAAGAAGCTAGAATTGGATTGGTTTAGTGTTGCCATGAACCATGAACTCTGAACTATGAACGGAGAGATGGATGGCCCAAGAGAAGGAGCTCTTATTCGAGATCGGAACGGAGGAGATCCCCTCGGTCTACCTCTCACACGCCCTCCGTGAGCTGGAGCAGGTGGCCGGGCGGCTCTTCCAACAGGCTCGCCTTGCCCACCAAGGGCTTCGGTGTCTGGGGACTCCACGGCGGCTTACCCTGATCATCGATCGCCTTGCCGACCGGCAGGCCGATGAGCGGCGTGAGGTGATCGGCCCACCGAAAGCGGCTGCCTATGGTCCCGATGGGAAGCCGACCAAGGCCGCCCACGGCTTTGCGAAGTCCCAGGGCGTGACGGCCGGTCAGCTCAAGGTCAAGGCGACTGACCGAGGTGAGTATGTCGTCGCCCTCCAGGAGTTCAAGGGGGAGCGGGCGACGGCCTTGCTCCCAGCGCTTCTTCCCCGCATCGTCCGGGAGCTCGACTTTCCCAAGATGATGCGATGGGGGGAGGGGACGATCCGTTTCGTGCGCCCCCTCCGCTGGCTCCTGGCGCTGTACGGGGGCCGAGTGATTCCCTTCACCCTGGATGGGGTCGAGAGTGGTGACCGGAGCCGGGGGCATCGCTTTCTCAGCCCGAAGCCCTTCCGGGTCAAGAGCGTCACCGCATACCGCACCGAGCTCAGGAAGCGTCACGTCATCGTGGATCCTGCGGAACGGCACCAGGTGATCGCCGACGCGGTGGAGGCGGCGGCCCGGGCCGTCGGGGGAAAAGCCCTCCTTGACCCAGGGCTCCTGGAGGAGGTCGCACATCTCGTGGAGCTGCCGACCGTCCTTCGCGGAGAGTTCCCCGAGTCGTATCTCCTTCTTCCCCGGGAAGTGATTATCACGCCGATGCGGAAGCATCAGCGCTACTTCCCCGTCCTGGACCGCCAGGGCAATCTCCTACCCAGCTTCATCGCGGTCTCGAACATGCAGGCTAAGGAGATGGGTCTGATCCGTGCGGGGAACGAGCGGGTCTTGCGGGCACGACTGGCCGACGCCGACTTCTACTTTCAGGAAGACAAGCGCCGGCTGCCGATGACGGGGTGGGTGCCGAGGCTGGACCAGGTGCTGTACCAGGAACGGCTTGGCAGTATCGGGGACAAGGTGCGACGGCTCGCAGACCTGGCCGCATTTCTCTGCGAGCACTCTGTCCCGGAGCTCCTGGAGGAGGCCAGACGGGCGTCGCTGCTCTGCAAGGCTGATTTGGTGAGCGGGATGATCCGAGAGTTCCCGGAGCTTCAAGGGGTCATGGGTCGGATCTATGCGGAGCTCGACGGGGAGCGGGCCACGGTCGCCGAGGCCATTGAGGAGCACTACCTGCCGCGGACGGCGAGCGATCGTCTGCCCAAAAGCCGGCTTGGGGCGATCCTCGCCGTCGCCGATCGCCTGGACACGATGGCGGGGTGCTTCGGGATTGGCCTGGTGCCGACCGGCTCGGAGGACCCCTACGCCCTGCGCCGTGCGGCGACTGGGGTCGTGCTGATTCTCTTGGAGGGGAGGGTCCAAGGCCTCCTGTCGGCCATAGTCAGGAAGGCGGTGGACCTGGTTCGACCTCGCATGACGCGTCCGGTGGAACCGGTGGTGGGCGACATCCTCGAGTTTCTTCGGGCGCGGCAGCAGAGCCTGTTGGTGGAGCGAGGGGTTCCCCCCGACGTGGTCGAGGCCGTCCTCGCGGTGGACTCCGACCGGGTGGACCAGGTGGGCCGGCGAGCTGCCGCCTTGGCGGCCTTTCGACAAGAGGCCGACTTCGCCGAGCTGGCGGCCGCCTTCCGGCGGGTGGTGAACATCCTGGGGAAACTCCCCTCGTCTCCCGTGGATCCCTCTCTCTTCACAGAAACGGCCGAGGCTGGGCTCTACGAGGCGGCCCATCGTCTCCGGGAGCAGGTTGATCCGCTTCTCCAGCAGGAGCGGTACGCTGAGGCCCTCCGGCAGATGGCTGGCATCCGCCCGGTCATCGACCGATTCTTCGACGCCGTCTTGGTGATGGCCGAGGACCCGACCATCCGCGACAACCGACTGGCACTCCTTCACCAGGTCGCAGGGATGTTCGGTCGGCTTGCTGATTTCTCCAAGTTGAAGCTGTAGCGCCGATCCAGCGGCGAAGGGGTAGGGACCATGGGCAAGAAGTACGTCTATTTCTTCGGCCAGGGCAGGGCCGAAGGGAAGGCCCTGATGAAGGACCTCTTGGGGGGCAAGGGGGCAAATCTGGCCGAAATGACCAACCTCGGTGTGCCGGTCCCCTCCGGGTTCACCATCACCACGGAGGCCTGTGTCGCCACGCTCCAGGGTGGCGGCAAGTATCCGCCCGGGCTCTGGGAGCAGGTAGAAAAACACCTCACCCGCCTGGAACGGGCGATGGGGCTCCGCTTTGGTGATCCCCAGAATCCCCTCCTCCTGTCGGTTCGGTCGGGGGCCAGGATCTCCATGCCGGGGATGATGGACACCATCCTGAATCTCGGCCTGAACGATCGGACCGTCCAAGGCCTCATCGCACGGACCAACAACCCGCGCTTTGCCTACGACAGTTACCGGCGCTTTGTCCAGATGTTTGGCGAGGTGGTCCTCGGACTGCGCCCCGGGTCTGAGGAGGACCGCGATCCCTTTGAGGTGTTGCTGGCGGATCGGAAGCGGGCAAACGGGGTGCACCTTGACCACGAGCTCAGCCCCGACGCCCTCAAGGAGTTGGTGGTCGCCTTTCAGGAGCTGATTCGGCGACGGAAAGGGATAGGGTTTCCTCAGGATCCTGAGCGGCAACTCCGCATGGCGGTGGATGCCGTCTTCAATTCCTGGAATAATCCCCGGGCCGTGACCTATCGGAAGATCCACGGCATCCCTCCCGGCTGGGGCACAGCCGTCAACGTGCAGGCCATGGTCTTCGGCAACATGGGAGACCGTTCCGCGACCGGGGTGGCCTTTACGCGGAACCCGGCCACGGGTGAGCGGCGGTTTTACGGGGAGTGGCTGCCGAACGCGCAAGGCGAGGATGTGGTGGCCGGCGTCCGGACGCCCAGGCCGATCGCAGAGCTCCAGGCGGCCATGCCGGCGCTCTATGGCGAACTCGACAAGATCCAGCGTAGGCTCGAGCGGCACTTCCGGGACATGCAGGATATCGAGTTCACCATTCAGGAGGGCCGTCTCTTTCTGCTCCAGACCAGGACCGGCAAGCGGACCGCGCCAGCGGCGGTCAAGATCGCTGTGGACATGGTGAAGGAGAAGCTCATCGGGCGGCGAGAAGCCCTCCTCCGCGTGACGCCAGAGCAGGTGGAGAGGCTCCTCCATCCCATGATCGACCCGAAGGCCAAGGTCCGACCGGTGGCCAAAGGTTTGCCGGCCTCCCCAGGGGCAGCGGTGGGTCGGGTGGTCTTCACCGCCCAGCGGGCCCAGGCGTGGGCCGAGCGAGGAGAGAAGGTGGTCCTGGTCCGAACGGAGACCTCGCCCGAGGATATCGGTGGGATGCACGTGGCCCAGGGAATCCTCACGGCCCGAGGCGGGATGACCTCCCATGCGGCGGTGGTGGCCCGGGGAATGGGCAAGCCCTGTGTGGCCGGGTGTGGGGAGATGAGCGTCCACGAATCGGAGCATAACTTCGTAGTCCAGGAGCAGACCATCCAAGAGGGGGACTGGATCACGATTGATGGCGGAGCTGGGACACTCATCCTGGGGCAGGTTCCGCTGATCGAGCCCGGGCTCCCGGATGACTTCATCACCCTTTTCCGGTGGGCTGACCAAGCCCGGAAGCTCGGCGTGCGGACCAACGCGGACACACCGACGGCCGCCGAGGCGACGGTGCGATTCGGCGCCGAAGGCATCGGCCTCTGCCGGACGGAGCATATGTTCTTCGAGGGGGAGGGGCGGATCGCGGCGATGCGGGAGATGATCCTGGCCGAGGACGAGGGGGGGCGGCGCAAGGCGCTTGCCAAGCTCCTCCCGCTGCAGCGGAGCGACTTCCAAGCGATCTTCGAGGTCATGGACGGCCTGCCGGTGATCATCCGCCTCTTCGACCCACCGCTCCATGAGTTTCTGCCCAAGGCGCAGGAGGAGGTCGGGGAGCTGGCCCGGGAGATGGGGATTCCCGTGGAGCACCTTCAGGACAAGATCGCTTCACTCTTCGAGTTCAACCCAATGCTGGGTCACCGCGGCTGCCGGCTTGCGATTACCTATCCGGAGATCACTGAGATGCAGGCCCGGGCAATCTTTGAGGCCGCTGCCGCCCTGAAGCGGAAAAAGCGGAAGGTCCTGCCGGAAGTCATGGTCCCTCTCGTCGGGACCTTGAGCGAGTTTCGGCACCAGCGGACCATTGTGGATCGCGTGGCGCAGGCGGTGATGAAGGAACAGAAGGTCAAGCTCCGGTATCTCGTGGGCACCATGATCGAGATCCCACGGGCCTGCCTGCTCGCCGACGAGATCGCGCGGGAGGCCGACTTCTTCTCCTTTGGGACCAATGACTTGACGCAGACGGTCTTCGGGTTCTCCCGGGATGACGCCGGCAAGTTTCTGCGGGCCTACCTGGACGAGGGCATCCTCCCCGCCGATCCCTTCATCAGCCTGGATGAGTCGGGCGTGGGTCGACTCATGGAGATCGGGATCAGCCGCGGCCGGTCGAGCCGAAACGACCTGGAGGTCGGCATCTGTGGGGAGCACGGCGGCGACCCCAACTCAGTGGCCTACTGCCATCGCGCAGGCCTGGACTACGTGAGCTGTTCGCCCTACCGCGTGCCCGTCGCCAAGCTGGCAGCGGCGCAAGCCGCGATCCGAGAGACGATCAAGGTGGTCGAGATGGGAGAAAAGTAACCGCCCTTGCCGCCGAGCGTCCTCGGGCTTACCCGCCCCCGGCCCTGGCTTTGGCCAGCTCGGCCCGGTCCACGGCATTATAGGCCAGAAGCATGGAGGCTGCGTCCTGCATCTCGCCGTCCATGGCGATCGCGCCCCGTCCCTCCTTCTCCATCGCCTCGCTGAGCTCCTTGATGATCCGCTTCGCTTTGGCGACCTCCTCCTCGGTCGGGGTGAAGATCTCGTTACACGGGTTGATCTGGCTCGGGTGAATAGCCCACTTGCCGTCACATCCCAGCAGGGCCGCCATGCGGCATGACTCCCGAAAGCCCTCCTGGTCCTCGATGGCCGCGTAGGGGCCGTCGATGGCCTGGAGGCCGGCAGCCTTGGCCGCCGCCACGATGCGGGCAATGGGGTAGTGCCAGATGTGGCCCGGATATCCGAACTTGTGAAGCCCGATGCTCAACAGCGGCATCGTGGCCGATGCGGCGTAATCTGCCGGACCCCACACCAGGGTCTCCAGGCGATTGCTCGCCCTGGCGATCTCCTCCACACAGGCCAGCCCCTCCGTGGTTTCGATCTGGGGCTCGATCCCGATGCGGTGCGGGATCCCCTTGTACTCCTCGATCTGAGTCAGCAATCGGTCCACGAAGCGAACCTCGTCGGGGGAGTTGATTTTGGGAATCATGAGGACGTCGATATACTGTCCCCCTCCCTCAACCACCTCGATGATGTCTCGATAGGCGAGCTTGGTCCGGACGTTGTTGATCCGGACGACCCGCACCTTGTTCCCCCAGTCATGGGTCTTGAGGGCTTCGACGATCTTGGCCCGGGAGGCCTCCTTGTCCTTCGGTGCACAGGCGTCCTCGAGGTCGAGGAAGACCTCGTCGGCGTTGCTTTTCGCCGCCTTCTCCATGAATTTGGGGTTGCTCCCCGGAACCGCGAGAACCGAGCGTCGTAAACGCGCCTGCTTGATGTTCAACATCTGCTGCTCCTTTCCCTGTGCGTTGGTGACCGGCTCTCTCCCGCGCGAGGCGTGCACGGGTGGTCGGTGGGGCCAGGCGGGAAAAAAAGAACCACGGGTCTTCCCCCGTGGCCGAAAAGGGCAACCGTGCGCGCGTGGGACTGCCGGCAGGCTACCCGCCCGGGGGGTAGGAACCGCCACGTACTACGCCGCTGGTCGACCGGTCCCGCATCGCGCACTCCTGTGACTTCGGTTCTGGTATCATAGCGCCGTACGGATGTCAAGGGCGATCTGATCGTGCGGCGGATGGTGTGTCGAAGAATCGAGTGAGTGAGAGGCCGCAGCCCTTTGACAATCAGATGCGGGGTCGCATACAATGCGTCTCGGGAAGATCCCTGTCGACCCGAGAGCGCTGTAATCGGTGCATAACAGCCTCATGGTGTGATCATGATTCTGCTGAGGCGCTTCCTTCCGGTTCTCGCCGCCCTTGTCTACATCGTCAGCCCCCTCGATCCAATCCCGGATGTCCTTGCGGGTATCGGGTGGATTGACGATCTGATCGTCCTCGGAATGCTGGTATGGTATCTCTC
>JBHIAD010000053.1:0-9787 GCA_046758405.1 Methylomirabilales bacterium (SeqCode) | reverse complement strand
CCAGGACTGCCTCCAGGTCTCGCGCCCCCTCCTCCTCGATACCGGCCTCGGCAAAGAGGAGCGAGAGCTCGTCCGCGTCGAACCAGATTCCGCTGCACGAGACGCAGAGGTCGAGCTCGACGCCTCGGTACTCCACGATCAGCATGTCCTCCTCACAGGCCGGGCAAAGCATAGCTGTGCTCCGTGGCGCGCATTATGACAAAAATCCGGGCAAATCGTAATCGCGGCGGAGGACAGATGGGATCTTGCCAGCGGTGTCCTGCACGAAGTACGTCATAGCTTGTCGAGACACGCGCCACGCCGGGACTATACCAGGGGCGCGGTGCGCGGGTCAAACTCCCTGACCGGGGTCGCGGGCCTCCCCCTCCTTCGGCTCCGTCGGCGAGGAGGCCGAGGGGGTGGAGGATCGGAAAGAATCAGATCGTGTCTTATGCCAAAGAGCTTTGTCAGCCATCAAGAGTAAAGATGTGAGCTGGCCCCTGCCCTGTGACCCCCGCCCTGTCGCTGAAGGACGAGATTAATCGTTTCAAGGTTAGACTTGCTCTTTTGGAATTTCATCAGGTGGCCTGTCCTTCCCTCGACCGCCCGTGCAAGTTCCGGACCCGTAGCTCAGGGCGGTCTGGTCCCGGCCGAAGGAGTGAGCCGTCGCACTGTGCAGGATGTTACCCCCTCAGGTAAGCGTGTCGGTGAGGGAAGTGAAAGTGGTGAGGGTGAGATCCGGCTTGGGGCCGAGGGGGTCGAGGATGGCGTTCTTGCGGTTCAGCCAGCAGACCTGAAGGCCGAAGGCCTTTGCCCCGATGACATCCCAGGAGTTCGAGGAGACGAAGAGGACCCCGCCCCGGTCGCAGCCAAAGGCCTGGGGAGCCATGGCGTAAACCTTGGGCGAGGGCTTGAAGGTGTGGACCACGTCCACGCTCAGGACGTGGCGGAAGTACCGCGCGAGGCCTGTTCGCTCCAATCCGCGCTCGAGCATCTTCCGGCTGCCGTTCGAGAGGACTGCTAAATTGTATCGCCCCAGGCGCTCGAGCGCAGGGGCGACATCTGGGTAGGCCATGGGATGCATCCAGGCCTCCATCATGGTTGCTTTCTGCTCCGCACTCGCCTCGATCCCGTTGCGCTTCAGGGTGAAGTCGAGAGCCTGCCGGGTCACCTCACAGAAATCTTGAAACTCCTCCATCAACCCCCGGAGGAAAGCGTATTCGAGTTGCTTCGCCCGCCACTCTGTATTAAAAGCGACCGGGTCGGGCGTGACCGCACGGCACGCCTTGGCGACCGCCCCCACGTCAACGAGCGTCCCGTACATGTCGAAGGCGATTCCGCGGATCCTCACTCTGTCCAGCACGATCACCCCCGTCAGACCGTGTAACCCCGCCCCAGAACCTGAGACACCGCCTCGACCCCCGGCACCCGCTCATCGAAGAGTGCAAAGAGGCCCCCTCCTCCCGCCGAATGTGCTGATCGAGCAGGTCCCCGAGGCGCTCGAGGGCAGCAGCCAGTTCCATACCGTCCTCGCGGGTCAGGTCTCCTCAACCACGATGCCAGCCGTGAGGGTCCGGTGAATCGGGCAGCGGCCCGCGATCTCTTTGAGACGAGCCCGTTGTTCGTCGGTCAGCCCTCCTTCCACTTCGACTTGCACCCGGATTTTGCTGATCGTCAAGTCGCGGCCCTGATCGGCATCCAGGTGGAGCACGCTCCGGGAAACCGGCCAGCTTTTCCGCTGCGCATACATGCGCAGTGTCACCGCCATTCAGACGCCCAGGGAAGCGAGGAGCAGGTCGGCCGGGTTCGGTCCCGCATCCCCACCCCCCAGCTCCTCTGGCTCGTCGGCGACAAAGCGGTGGGGGCCGGCGGTCACCTCTTGCCGGAAGCCCTCCATCGACCGGACGACCACGTGGCGCGCCATTCCTCTCCCCGCTTGCGCGATCCTTGGGGATAGTCTGCCGAACGAGGGAGCAAAATCGCGTTGCACGATACCACGGAGCAGTGCGCCGGGCAACATGAAGTCCTTTTTTCCCTCCCCGTTACGGACAGGACCACTGCTATCCAGTGCCGGATCGGTTTCGCCTTCGCCCATAATCGGCTATGCTATGGACGAACACCTGAGAGCGGAACAGGTCCTCTGGGCCTACCGGGGGAACTCCTGAAACTCGCATGGGGCATGCCGACTCCTCGCCGGCAGGGGGGCTGCCTCTGCGGCAAGCGCTTTGGAGCCGGGAACGCGTACAGTGCCATGACCTCCCTGATCGAGCAGCATAAGAATCTGGGGAACCTGCTGACTTCCGCTGCGGAGAGGCACCGGGACCGGATCGCCTTTCGCACCAGAGCGCACGGTGAGTACGATGCCGTCACCTACGAAAGTGCCCTCGCCCAGGCCCGGCGTCTCGCGGCCCATCTCATCGGGACCGGTATCCGCCCGGGCGACCGGATCGTGCTCCTCTCCGAAAATCGTCCCGAGTGGCCGATCGCGTACCTCGGGATCCTTCTGGCGGGGGCCGCTGCGGTGCCCCTGGATGCGCAGCTCACGGAAACTGAGGTCACCAACCTGGTCAACCACGCGGAGGCACGGGGCCTGGTCACCTCAGGGACGCTCCTCTCCAGCCTAGCCGCGCCGGCCCGGGAACAGATTGCGCCAGACCGAATTGTCTCCCTCGACCCCCTTCCGGATGGGCTCTCCTGTCATCCGGCCCTCCCGGCGCTCGCCGAGAAGGGCCTTCCTACCGACCTCTCGGAGCCCAACCCCTCCCCGGAAGACCCTGCGGCAATCGTCTACACCTCCGGGACAACGGGGAACCCCAAAGGAGTTGTCCTGAGCCATCAGAACCTCCTCTCCAACCTCGAGGCCATCCACGCCTTCGGCCTCTGTGGAGCCGACGATAACTTCCTCGCCCTGCTCCCCCTGCACCACACCTACCCCTGTATGACCACCTTCCTCGTCCCCTTCTCGACCGGGGCCTCCGTGACCTTCCTCTCCAGTCTCAAGGGGCCCCGACTGGTCGACTGCATGAACCGGACCGGCGTGTCGGTCCTGGTGGGGGTCCCCCAGCTTCTTGCCCAATTCTGCAGGGGGATTCTCGATGAGATCCGGCGGGGTCCAGCCATCCGACGTTTTGCGTTCTTCCGATTACTGGCCCTGGCGGGTCTCCTCGCGCGCCTGGGGATTCCACGCCCCGGTCGGTGGCTCTTTCCCCAGCTCCACCGGCGGTTCGGAGGTCGATTGCGCCTTCTGGTGAGCGGAGGAGCCAAGCTCGCGGCAGAGGTGGCCACCGACCTTTCCCGGCTCGGGTTCGACATGGTCGAGGGATACGGCCTCACCGAGACCTCTCCGGTGGTCACCTTCAACCCGGCCCGGAGTATCAACTTCGACTCCGTTGGCCTCCCGATCCCGGGCGTCGAGGTGCAGATCCGGGATCCGAATCCAGAGGGGGTGGGCGAGATCTGCGTCCGCGGGGAGAATGTCACGCGAGGATACTACAAGAACCCCGATGCCACGGCTGAAATCCTGCACGACGGCTGGCTCCACACCGGTGACCTCGGTTACCGGGACCCCGACGGAAACCTTTACATCACCGGCCGCGCCAAGGAGGTGATCATTCTCGCCAGCGGCAAGAACGTCTATCCGGAGGAGGTCGAGACCTACTTCCTGCAGAGCCCCTTCATCAAAGAGATCTGCGTCATCGGGGCCGAGGGGCAATCTCGAGGGGAGCCCGAGGGGCTCGTGGCCCTCGTCCTCCCGGACTTCGACCAGATGCGGGCCCGAGGGGTCTCGGGCAGCCAGGAGGCGATCCGGTGGGAGATCGAGAGACTCGGCCAGCAGCTTCCCGCCTACAAGCGGCCGACGCGCCTCCAGATCGTCCGCGAACCCTTTCCCCGGACCCGGCTCGGCAAGATCCAGCGACACCACGTACTCAGCACCTATCAGGCTGAGGGCCTCGAGCGCAGGCACGTCCCAGCACCCACCGCGCCGGAGCTGGAAGCAGGCGAGCCCCTCCTCCACCACCCGCTGGCCACGTGCATCCTGGAACACCTCGCAGAGGTCAGTCGCGGGCGGGGCCCGGTCCGGCTCCAGGACAACCTCGAGCTGGACCTCGGCCTGGATTCGCTCGGTCGGGTCGAACTCATCGTGGCACTGGAAGCAATGACTGGGACAAGCCTCCCTGAGGAACTCGGTGCGCAGATCTTCACAGTCCGGGAGCTCATCGAGGCGGTCCTGGAACGGGCGGAAGAAGGAGCGACACCGGCCGCGGAGGGGAGACGGGTCGCGTGGAAACAGATTCTCGCCCGGCGACCGCCCGAGCCGGTCCTGCGAGAGCTCGTGGCCGGACGGAGCACCGTCGCCCGGCTGACGACCCGGCTGAGCCTTGCCATCCTTCAGGTGCTCTTCAAGGCCTGCTGTCGGCTCCGGGCGATCGGCCTCGAGCGGATCCCCCGCCAGGGCCCGTGCATCCTCGCCGCGAACCATACCAGCTACGTCGACGCCTTCGCCCTGGCCGCCTCTCTCCCCACCAAGCAGGTCTCCCGCACCTACTTCCTCGGTTTCCAGCAGTTCTTCCAGTCGGCCGTGACCGCCTGGCTCGGGCGGGCCTACCGGGTGATCCTGGTCGATGCGGACGCCTACCTCGCCAAGTCGCTCCAGGCGGCGGCCCACGTGCTTCGCGAAGGGAACTCCATCTGCGTCTTCCCCGAAGGAGGCCGCTCGATCGACGGCAGGGTCAAGTCCTTTAAGAAGGGGGTGGGGATCCTGGCGAAGGAACTCGACGTGCCCCTCATCCCCGTCTTCATCAAGGGATCCTTCGAAGTCTGGCCTCGAAGCCAGAGCCTCCCGAGGCCCCACCCGATGCGCATCACCTTCGGTGAGCCAACCACCGTCGCCGAGCTCCTGGCCGGTGAGCCTGCAGGGGAGCGGGACGAATACCAAATCATCGCCGATCGACTCCGGGATCGGGTCCTCGCCCTCGGAGAGAACGGGGACTGATGAGGGAAGGGCCTCCTTTCCCCTTCCCGACCCGCCTCTCCGTATAGTATTCTACTGGTTGGCGCGTCGGTCTCCGTGCTTCGCGCACCGTGCCAACACCCCCGGCCAAGGAGCCGCCCCATGATTGACCGCGACCGGATGCGGGACCTTTTTTGCAGGCTCGTACAAATCGATAGCGTCTCGCGACGAGAGCGCGACGTGGCCAACTACCTCGCGCAACACTTCACCGGGCTCGGCGGTGTAGTGGAGATGGACGAAGCGGGGAAGCAGGTGGGGGGCAACGTCGGGAACCTCATCGCCCGATTCGCCGCGACCAAGCCGGACGCCCCGCCCTTCTTGCTCTGCGCCCACATGGACACCCAGGTCCCGGGCGAGGGTATCCAACCCCGGCAGGAAGGGGACATGATCACGAGCGACGGGACGACCATCCTCGCCGCCGACGACAAAAGCGGGATCAGCATCATTGCGGAGGTCATCCAGGCCCTCCAGGAGGGAGCCATCCCCCACGGCGGGATCGAGGTGGTCATCACCATCTGCGAGGAGGTCGGCCTCCTGGGTGCGAAGCACCTGGATGTCTCACGGCTCCGGGCCCGACGCGGCCTGGTCCTCGACAGTAGCGACCCGGACACCCTCACGATCCGCGGTCCCGCCGCGGACCGCATCACCGTCACCGTGCGGGGGCACGAGGCCCACGCGGGTGTCTGCCCGGAGCGGGGGCTGAGCGCGATCCAGGTAGCCGCCCAGGCCATTGCCGCCATGCAGCTCGGCCGGATCGATCCCGAGACCACCGCCAACGTCGGGATCATCGAAGGGGGCATGGCGATCAACATCATCCCCGCGCACGTGGTCGTCCGGGGCGAAGCGCGGAGTCAGGACGAGACAAAGCTGAAGCTCCAGACCGCCCACATGCTCCGCTGCTTCGAGGAGGCGGCCATGCCCCACCGATCCATGCTGGATGGTGTCTCCCACACCGTCCAGGTGGAAGCTGAACTGGAGCGGGACTACGAGATCTTCAACACTCCCGAAGGGGCCCCCATCGTCCGGCTCGCCCAGATGGCCGCACAAGGCCTCGGCCGGACGCTTCACCTTGGGGCAACCGGGGGCGGTTCAGACGCCAATGTCCTGCAGGCCAAAGGGCTCGAGGTCGCGAACCTCGGGACCGGCCAGCGCGAGATGCACACAGTCCGCGAGTATCTCGACGTCAGGGAGATGGTCCGGTCGGCTGAACTCACCCTGGAGATGGTCAGGTTGAACGTGTCCGGGACCCTGTAGGTTCGGGAGGAGGGGTGGTCGTGTATACGGTCTCCAGCATCATGCAGAGCCCCGTGGTGGACATCGCCGGGAATGCCACAGTGGCAGAGGCCTTGCACCGGATGCGTGAAGTGGGCATCTCCAGTATTCTGGTCCGTCCCGACGGTCCCGAGGACGTCTACGGCATTATGACAAAGCATGATGTCATCGCGAAGGTCGTATCACAAGAAAAGGACCCCAAGACGCTCCTCGTCCGCGACCTCATGTCAAAGCCGGTCATTACGATTCCGCCCGACTTGTCCCTTCGGGATTGCTCGGACCTGATGACCGAGAAGCGCATCCGCCGGGTCGCGGTGACCCAAGGGAAGCAGATCCTCGGAATCGTCAGCGACACCGACATCTTCCGGGCTGTGGAAGAGGGAGGTTGGGGACCCAAATTTTAACGAGGGTGCGTTTCGCCCCTCATGGGAACGGGACGATGGACATACGCATGCGACAGCAAGTGCTCGACCTCATCGTGGGGTGGTGGCGAGAGCAGTTCAACCTGATCGGCGCTACAGACATCGCCGAGATGCTCGACCTGAAACCCAAGGCGGTCTTGGAGGCTGTAAAATCCCTGGCCGCGGAGGGAGAGGTCCAGATCGTCACCGGAGCCGACTCTCCCGCTCCCAACTCTGGCCGGCCGGACAGTGCGGAGTTCCAACGCACCTACGTCAAGCCCACGCCGCGGGTCCTCGCCGAATGGCTTAAGCGTGAAGGCCAAACCTATGGTCCCTATCGCACGCGACTCATGCTCGGTGAAGATCAGGCGGCGATGCTCACCTTCCAGCCCGCGGTCCTTGACGCCTACCGCGACCACCCCGAGGTCGAGGTTCGTGACGACCTCATCGTGACCAGAATTGATGTGGTGAAGCGTGGGACAGACCGCCCCGTGTACGTCCGCTACCGCATGGTGAACAGCAGCGATGGTCACCCCTATGTGACCGTCAACCTCTGGGACCTCTCAGAACTCCACCCCGACGAGCAGCAGCGATGGGAGACCCACGAGCTGCAGGCCGCCTCCGGGAGTTGACGGGGTCGGCTCCGCTGGTTTCAGGAGCACCTCGACACATGATAATAGATGAGGTCCGCCGGATCCTCGGGCGCCACACCCCGCGCCGTCTCAGGCAGGGGGACCGATCCAGGGCTGCCGTTCTCGTTCCGCTCTTCTTGGCAGAAGGCAACCCCCGAATCCTGCTGGTCAAGCGGACCGATCGAGTGCCGACGCATCAGGGCCAGATCGCCTTCCCTGGGGGGAGATGGCAGGAAGAAGATCAGGACATCGTCGAAACGGCGCTGCGCGAGGCGGAGGAAGAGATCGGGCTTCAGCGAAAAGATGTCCGGATCCTCGGCGAGCTCGACGACGCGACGACCCGCATATCGAACTTCCTGGTCTCGGCGGTGGTCGGAGCCATCCCCCACCCCTATCCATTTCGGTTGGACCCGGCCGAGATCAGTGAGCTCTTCAGCGTGCCGCTCGACCTGTTGCGCGACCCCGAAGCCTTCCGGCAGGAGGAGCGGATCGAGGGGGGACGAACCGTCCGTGCGCTGATGCGACGCGAGGGAGACCATGTAATCTGGGGGGTCACCGCACGAATCCTGGACCACCTAGGCCACCTGCTCTTCCGGGCACCGCTGCAGGAAAAAGCGGGGCAGCGCCATCCCCCGCCCGGACGAACCACGTGACCTTCATGCTATAATCGGCCGGTGACCGATCGAGGCTATGCATCCCGTCCCGTGACGGCGGGCCATGTGCGCTCTATCCTCCTCTTCGATCTGGACGGGACGATCGTCCTCACCGGGGGGGCGGGCCTGAGGGCCTTCGACCGCACCTTCCGTGAGCTCTTCGGTAAACCGGGAACACTCGACGGCCTCCGATTCCACGGCCGGACCGATCTCCATATCATCGCGGAAATCTTCGAGGCCCACTTCCGGCGCTCCCCAAATGAAGAAGAGATCGGAGCTTTCTGCACCCGTTACCTCGGCTACCTCAAGGAAGAGGTCGGCCGGTCGACAGGCTACCAGGTGATGCCGGGCATCCCCGCCCTGCTCGAAACCCTCTCGGGTCGCGAGGATGTCCTGGTGGGGCTCGGGACCGGGAACCTCGAGCAGGCCGCACGGATCAAACTCGATCGGGCTCGTCTGAATCACTACTTCCCCTTTGGGGGATTCGGTTCGGACGCAGCCGACCGGAGGGAGATCCTGCGCCACGGGATCGCGCGCGCCAAAGCGATCATCGGGCAGCCCAACGCCCCCTGTCAGGTCATCGTGGTAGGGGACACCGAATTGGATATTGCCTCCGGGAAGGCAGTCGGTGCGCTCACGGTCGCGGTCGCCACCGGGGGAGATTCCATGGAGATACTCGCGGCTGCTCGGCCCTCCTGCCTTCTGCCAGACCTTGGCAACCCCGGCCCCCTTCTTGACCTTCTCTCCAGCCACACCTGAGCCAGATCAGGTGGCATGCCCATTGCACCGTAACTGTGCGATAAATGGCCAATGAGCCCGCTTGCAGGACCCCCGAGGGCAGCGCGTCAGCATCTTCCGGGTGGAAAGGGAGAGCTTGTGACCGCCAAAGACCTTGCTTCTCAAGAGGTTACCTCAACCCAGGCGACGCGGATCCTGGTGGTGGACGACGAACACTCGATCCGGACGCTCTACGCAGATTTGTTCAGCGATGCCGGATTTCAGGTCACCGACGTCTCCGGCGCGAAAGAGGCCCTGAGCCTCCTGGATGACGCCCCCCCCGACGTCATCCTCCTCGACCTCCTTATGCCCGGGATGGACGGCCTGACCGCCCTCGACTACATCCGCGTCAAGGCCCCCGACGTCCCGGTGATCATCCTTACAGCCCATCCCACCTCCGAGAACGCCATCCAGGCCCTCAAGAAGGGGGCCTATGACTTCCTCACCAAGGGCTCTCACTACGCCGAAGCCGTCCAGGCGGTGCGCCGCGCCCTGCAGCATCGCTGTCTGCTCCTGCATAATCGCGAGCTCATCGCCTCCCTACAGCAACGGGTCGAAGAGCTCACTGCCATCAGCGACGTCTCAAGCTTGATCGGCTCGACCCTGGACCTCGAGGCCACCCTCGACCAGGTGACGAAGAAAACCCAGCAGCTCTTCCGGAGCGAGGCCGCCTCGATCCTCATCACTGACGAGAAGACGGGTGAGCTTTGCTTCTACGTCGTGTGCGGGGAACGGGCGGATCGGGTCCGCCCAATCCGGTTACAGCGAGGAGAAGGCATCGCCGGGTGGGTCCTTGAGCACGGCAAGCCCCTCCTGGTCCCGGATGCCCATGCCGATCCCCGGTTCAGCGCACGGGTGGATGAGGTCACCCAGATGCGGACCCGCTCGCTTGTCTGTGCCCCCGTGTGCGTCAAGGGACGTCCGATCGGCGTCCTCGAGGTCCTGAACCGGCTCGACGGACGGCCGTTCTCCTTCCGCGACCTCAACCTGCTCATCGCCGTATGCGCCCAGGTGGGGATCGCCGTGGATAGTGCGAGACTCTACAGTGACATGACCCGCCGG
>JBHIAD010000052.1:0-10296 GCA_046758405.1 Methylomirabilales bacterium (SeqCode) | reverse complement strand
CCGCTGTGGAGATAGTTCATCGTCTGCACGGTGAGGAGCACCGTGAAATCCAGCTTCGCCTGGTCCTCGGACGTTGCCAGCCGTAAGTTGAGCTCCCGGCAGCGTGCAATCATATCCTCAAAGACTTGGTCGATCGTGTACTGGTATTCCCCCGTCCAGCCCGCCAGCTTGCGGCGGACTTCCTTCCGGATCCGCCCCAGAAAGCTGGCTGCCGTCATGTTGCCCGCGAACTCGGGGGCGTCGGAGAACAGCCGCCTGAGGTCCCGGTCGTAGAAGTTCGGATACTCGAGGCCGTAGTGCTCCCGTCTCTCTTTGTAGTGCTCCCGCAAGGTTTTACGCAAACGGGAGAGGGAATCGACGGGCTCGCTTGACGCGATCAAGGGAGTTTTCCCGGCAATCTCTCGCATGAGCTTGTCCACATACTCGAGCTTCCTAAGCGCGGGCCAGCCCACATAGCGTTCTCTCCACATGGAGTCGGGGTTCAGCCAGACCGCAAAGGTCTCCGCAAAGTCCTCATCCGGATGGCTCTGCGCGTACCATGTGTCGAGGTGCAGAACGAAGCTCTTGCTGTATGGTCTCGGCGTGTAGTAGTCAGGATAGGGCTTGGACGACTTGCCGAACAACTGCTGTCGGCGGCGTCTGCGACGCAAACCGTAGGCGTTTTCGATAGCGTGTCCGGTCTCGTGGCGGAGGATGCGCATACACCACTCCGGAGTCCCTCCCTCGACCTCGAGCATCTGCTTCAGTTCCAGTCGCGCCAGGCGCGGATGGGCCATGTAGAACGGGATTGCGATCCCGGGAACCCCGTCCGGCGTGAACCAGTCGTCCGAGAGCCAGAAATAGGGCCGGAAGCGGATGCCGCGCTCCTTCAATTCGTGATATAGCTGCTGGATTTGCTCTTCAAGCAAACTCCCCTCGATCCGCACGTCGAGATCGCACATCCGCACGTCGAGGAGTTTCTCGTCGGGCCATCGCGCCCATTCGGGTGCTGCCATACGGCGGGACCCATGCAACTCCGATTGACGCGACGCGATCGGCTCCTTCACCGGTATCGCACCTCTCCTAGATCAGGCCCTCTGGCTGGCGTGGCACTCCCCGGCCACCCTGTAATTGATATACTCCCACCCCATCGGTCCGCGCAAGAAGGGCGCCATGCAAGATCAGGTCCGCCTCTACCCTTCGAGAGGGCTGGCCACCCATACGAGTAGTGACGGTAAACTTCTGCAATGGCCTTTTACCCGCGGTGAGACCTTTCGTATGTGCTGGCAGAAAGCTCAAATATTCTAGAAGGCCCTATGAGTGCAGGTCCGGCTGGCATACCGGGCAGTACACTACGGTTCGGCCCGCTACTCTTTCTCGCTTTAAACGATGCCGCCCATTGCGTGGGCAGCGCATCCCGCCTCCTCTATACGGAAGGAGCCACAATGCTCCAAAAAGCATCCCCCGAGGAGGACGAACGCGGATTGCCTCCCGCAATACACCGACCATTTCCCGATAGAGTTGAGAACGCTCATCCGCTGATAATGTTTTCACTTTGCGATGTGGTGTGAGGCGAGCTCGAAAGAGAATCTCATCCGAATACACATTTCCTATTCCTGCAATGGCCCTCTGGTCGAGAAAAAACGCTTTGAGTCTTTTCTCCCCGTGCTTGCACAAGAAGCGTGCAAATGCCCGCTCGGAGAGTGTCAACGGCTCCGGTCCCATTTCGTGGAGGAGAGGAATCTTCTCAAGATCCTTTACCAGGTACACCCTTCCCAATTTGCGCACGTTTATCCATCGTAGCTCATAGCCATTCTCAAACTTAAACACGAGGCGGGTAAACCGATCTTGACCTGTCTCTTCTCCTCCTTGCTCGACATAGCGTAAGTCTCCGGTCATCCCGAAGTGAAATACCAGCATCTCTGGAATTCCGGCTATTTCTACTATCAAAAACTTTCCCCGTCGCGAGACTCCCTGGAATGCGGTGCCAACGAGTTTCGCTTTAAACTCGTTCGCGCCCATCTCCTTTATGACTCGCTCCTCCCGACATTCAACATCGACGATCCTCTTGCGGAGGCTCGTGCTTCTCAAATAGATTTTGAAACTCTCAACATCCGGCAATTCCGGCACGGGGTGGTTCCTTACGATGTGATACCCAGTAAAACTAAAGACACCACTTCCTCCATGCCTCGGCTTTCTCGAATCCATTTCCCCCGGAACCCTCTTCCACACCATGGCCCGTGGCAACGCAGGGCAGGAAATTTTCCTGACACCATTCCAAGCCTGAGACCATTCTGCATTGCCCCATCGTTCCAATGGTGGAACCTCGGTGGGACTAGGGAAACGTCAAGCGCTCGCCGGGGTCGATCGGGAACACTTTGGTGGGACTGTCGCCCAACGCCCGCATGTACTCCTCCGGGGTACCCTTGAGAACCGGGATGGTCCCGTAATGGATCGGGATCGCGAACTTGGGTTTGAGGTATTCCTTCGTCGCGAACGCGGCGTCTTTCGGGCTCATGACGAAGTGGCCCCCGATGGGGATCATGATCACGTCAGGCTTGTAGTACTCGCCAATCCAACGCATGTCGGCGAAGATCCCGGTATCACCCATATGATAGAGCTTGAACCCGTTCTCAAACTCGATGATCCAGCCCGCCGGCTCGCCGCCCACATGCACTTCGGTCTTGCCGGTGTTCGGGTTCTTCCACTTCAGTTCAGAACTGTGCTCCGCCCGCGTCATGGTGATCTTGATGTCGGGGCCGAGCGGCGTAATCACTCCACCCTTATTCATTCGCGGTGCGAGCTTCTTTGGCACGATGCCCAGCGAAACCAAGGTATCATTGAGCCCAGCCGGCGCATACATCGGGATGTTGTGCTTCTTCACCAGCGCTGGCGCATCCCCCACGTGGTCGCCGTGGGCGTGAGTCACCAGGATCAGGTCCACCTTCCCCAGGGCGTCCAGGTTCTTGTATTGCCGGGGTGTCTTGGGGTTCTTGGTGAGGAAGGGGTCGATCACAATCACCTTGCCGCTCACCGTGGTGATCTTGGTGGCTGCTTGTCCCAGCCAGAGCACCTCGATCTTGCCGCCCTTGGCCTGGAGGGGGGTGACGAGGGTGAGTGAGAAGAGGCCAGCGGCCAGCAGCGAGAACCCGAGCGGTTTCATACAACACCTCCTCGCTTGTGTGAATGTTGGGTGAAGGTATGGGGGGTCAGAACCCGCCCCCTCTCTTTTTTCGGAGCAGCTCGTCGAGGCTGCAGGGCCCTCCGCCGGCCCCCGCCAGGAAGAGAAATACGAAGCAGTACAATGCAGCCAGTTCGCCCTTATTCAGGAGCGGCCAGAGGCCGTGGGGGACATGGGCCATGAAATAGGCGACCGCCATCTCCCCAGCCAGGATGAAGGCGACCGGGCGGGTGAAGAGCCCGACGAGGATGGCCAACCCGCCGAAAAACTCCAGGACCCCCGCGAGACCCATCAAGGAGAAGAGGGGGGCCGCTGCGCCCGGCTGACCCCCGAATCCGCCGAACAGTCCAAACAGTTTCTGGGCGCCGTGCGGCACGAAGAGGAAGCCGCTCATGATGCGGAGGACGTTCAGGGCGATGTTCTGGAAATCACCTTGGGATCGGCTGGCCATCATGACCTCCTCTCGATGCCCGAACTTCGGCTGACCATTCTTGCCAAGTGCTCTCCTCGATCGTAGCCCAATCGGGTGCAATCAACAATTACCTACCAGCGCTGCGGATCTTCTCGGCGAGGAGCCGATGGCGCTCCTGCCCCACGATCCCCTCGGCCTCCTCGGCCCTGCCGGCCATGGGGCACGTTGCTGCCTTCGCCCGGAGCCGCGTGAGGCGCTCGGCCACTTCGGCGAGCCGCTCGGCCGGGATGCGGCCCGTCTCGGCGGCCCGGAGCACCGCCTCGAGCACCGCCTCGAGCGCTCCCTCCTCGCACGCGACGAGTACCCAGTCCCCACCCACCTGCAGGAACCGGCAGGCCGCCTCGGGCACCGTGAAGCGGCTGGTGATTCCCTGCATTGTCAGGTCGTCGCTCACCAGGAGACCGGCAAAGCCGAGTTCCCGGCGGGCCAGATCGGTCAGGACGCGTGAAGAGAGGGTCGCGGGCCATGCTGGGTCGAGGGCTGGATAAAGGACGTGGGCCGTCATCAGCATGGCAAGCCCTTGCGCCGCCGCCTCCCTGAAAGGGGCGATCTCGACCTGCCGGAGGCGCCCGAGGTCGTGGGTCACCAAGGGAAGCTCGTGGTGGGAGTCCGCCACCGTGTCCCCATGTCCCGGAAAGTGCTTGCCACAGGGGAGGACCCCCTCTGCCTCGAGACCCTGCGCGAAGGCCATGGCGAGGCGCACCACCCCACCGGGATCCGTCCCGAAGGCCCGGTCGCCGATGACCGGGTTTGCCGGGTTCGAGTGGACGTCGAGGACAGGGGCAAAGTCGACATTGATCCCGACCGCTGCCAGCTCCCGCCCCACCGCGCCCCCGACTTCACGCGCCACCTCGACCCTCTCCATCGCCGCGGCCGGGGGAAAATGTGTGAAGCGTCCCTTGAGCCGCGAGACCCGCCCCCCTTCCTGATCCACGGCGATCAAGAGGGGTGTTGCCGGGGCAAGCCGCCGCAGCGCGCGGGTGAACCGCCAGATCTCGGCCGGCCGCTCCAGGGTCCCTCCGAGGAGGAGGACGCCGCCAAGCCCCCACTCCTGGAGGTATCGCTCAAGCCGCGGGGTGATATCTAAGCCGGCCAGACCGAAACAGAAGAGAGACCCGACCGCCCGCTGCCGGTCCCGGGTCGTCATGGGCGGCTCCGGGGGTCGAGGATGTCGCGCAGCGCATCCCCGACAAAGTTGAAGGCCAGGACGGTTGCCATGATGGTCAGGCCGGGAAAGAGCACCAGGTGCGGCGCGACGACGAGGTACTGCCGCGCCTCGTTCAGCATCGCCCCCCAGCTCGGCGTAGGCGGCTCAACCCCCAGCCCCAGGAAGCTCAGGCTGGCTTCCGCCATGATCGCCGCCGCCATTCCGAAGCTCGCCTCCACCGTGATGGGGGCAAGGATGTTCGGTATGAGGTGCCGAGCGAGAAGCCGGCCTCGCGACATCCCGAGCGCCCGGGCTGCGGCGACGAACTCCATCTCCCGGGCGAGCAAGACCTGCCCTCGGGTAAGCCGTGCGAAGCCGACCCACCAGATGACGGTGAGAGCGACGATCACATGCTGAAGGCTCGGTCCGAGGATCGAGGCCAGGGCGATGGCCAGGAGGATCCCCGGGAAGGCCTGGAGGATGTCGATCACCCGCATCACGGCCTCGTCGAGAAGCCCTCCCGCATACCCGGCGATCCCGCCCACGGCGAGCCCGATGAGGGCAGAGACCCCGACCACGATGACCGCCACCAGCATCGAGATCCTGGCGCCGTAGAGGACCCGGCTCATGACATCCCGGCCGAGGCGGTCCTGGCCGAAGGGATGAGCGGCCGTCGGGCCCGCAAGCCCCTCGGCTAGGACCTGCTCAGTGGGTGGGGTGGGGCTCAAGAGCGGCGCCGCCGCCCCGCCCAGGCCGATCACCACGAGCAGCACGAGCCCCGCCACCCCCGTCCGATGTCTCGCGAGTCCCCTCAGCACCGCTGTTCCTCCCGTCCTCTCATCCCAGCCGGACCCGGGGGTCCACATAAGCATACAAGAGATCGGTGACAAGATTCACCAGGACATAGCCAAAGGCCACGGCGAGGACACAGCCCTGGACGAGGGGATAGTCCCGCGACTGGATCGCATAGAGGGTGAGGCGCCCCAGGCCGGGCCAGGCGAAGATCGTCTCGGTGATGATCGCCCCCGACAGGAGCGCCCCGCACTGCAGCCCGACCACCGTGATGACGGGGATCAGGGCGTTCGCCAGGCCGTGCCGTACGAGGACCGCCGTCTCGGTGACCCCCTTGGCCCGGGCGACGGTGACGTACTCCTGGCGGAGCACCTCCACCAGGGCGGCGCGCACCATGCGGGACAGGATCCCGGCCAGGCCCAGGCCGAGGGTCATCGCCGGCAGGACGAGATGCGCGATCCCGCCCCGCCCCGAGACGGGGAACCAGTGGATCCAGATCCCGAAACAGAGGATGAGAAGGGGCCCGAGGACGAAATTCGGGACCGACACGCCGAAGAGGGCCCCCACCATCGCCATCCGATCAACCCCCTGATCCTTTCGGGCCGCCGCCACCACGCCGAGGGGAATGGCCAGGAGGAGCGCCGCGACTAGGGCGGCCGCGGCAAGCTCGAGGGTCGCCGGCAGGGTTGCCAGGACCATTTCGGCGACCGGGCGCCGACTGAAGAGGGAGAACCCCAGATCTCCCCGCAGGACCCCCCCCAGGAAGCGGAGATATTGCTCCGGGAGGGAACGATCCAGGCCGAGGGCCTCCCGCAGGGCTTCCTTGGAAGCGGGCAGCGCGGACTCCCCCAGCATGACCTCGACCGGGTCTCCGGGGGTCAAGTGGACCAGCAGGAAGACCAGGGTGGAAACCCCCCACAGGACCGGAATCAGGAGGAGCAGCCGCTTGATGACGTATCGGGCCACGTGCCGCCTCGCTACCGCCCCCGCATTCCACCGGCCCGGCGCCCCCCGGCGGAGCCGTCGATCCACACATCCTGCAGGGGCGTCAACTCCCCCCCCGGCATCAGCGTAAATCCCCGGAGACGCTTCTTCACCAGCGCCCAGCGCCGTTCATGCCAGAGACTCACATAGGGAAGGTCCTGGGCCAGGATCTGCTGTACCCGGCCGTAGATGATCCTTCGCTTCCGCCAGTCTGTCGTCTCTCGGCCAGCCTCGAGGAGACGATCCACCTCGGGGTCCATGTAAAACCCCCGGTTCGCCCCCACCGGCGGGATGCTTTCGGAGTGAAAGAGGTAGTGCAGATAGTCCGGATCGGTGATACCGACCCAGGTGAGGACATAGATCTGGAAATTCCCGGACTTGATGTCCGCGTAGAAGGTTCCCCACTCGTACCCCCGGATCCGGACGGTGATCCCCACCAGCCCAAGCTGGTACTGGATCGCTTCGGCGATGGCCCGGTTCAGCTCATCCGTGGTCGCCTTGAACTCGAGCTCGAAGCGGACCCCGCCCCGGCGACGGTATCCGGCCGCGTCGAGGAGCCGCTCCGCCCGGTCGCGATCGAGGCCGAGCCGCCCCACCTTCCCCTGGTAGGCCCAGTGTCCGGGAAAGAGGGGACCAGTGGCGGGGATCGCCTGACCGCGGAGGAGGTGCCGGACCAGTCCCTCACGGTCGATGGCCAGGGCGATCGCCTCCCGGACCCGCCGGTCCCGGAGGATCCTGTCCCGGAGATTGAAGCCGAGGTAGGTGTAGTTGCTCGAGGGACCCTGGAGCAGCCGGTACCCGGGCAACGCCTGCGCCACGGGCAGAAGCTCCGGGGGCAGCTCCCCGGGCAGGAGATCAAGGGAACCCTTCCGGAGCTCGAGGTACCGGATGGTGGCATCGGGGATTACCCGAAACCGGATCCGGTTGACCCTCGGCCCACCCCTGAAATGGCCCGCGAAAGCGGTCAGCTCCACCCTCTCGTTCGGGGCCCACCCGGCAAACCGAAAGGGCCCAGACCCCACCGGTCGCTGGCCGAAATCCTTAGCGGCGCCCCGATCAGCCGGAACGATCCCGAGAGTCAGATGATAGAGGAAGGGCGAAAAAGGGCGGCGCAGCCGGAAGGCGATCCGGTAGCGGTCCAGGACCTCGATCTCCTCCACCTCCTTGAGCACCCCCGCATAGGCCGAGCCGAGACGCGGGTCGCGAAGCGATTCGTAGGTATAGCGGACATCGTCCGCCGTCACCTCGGGACCGTGGTGAAAACGCACGTTCGATCGCAGGGCGAAAATGTAGGTCCGGGGGTCGGGTTGCTCCCAGCGCTCGGCCAGGTCGGGGATGACCCGAAGCCCCGCATCGGTCCGCACCAAGCTGCTGAAGATAAGCTCGGTGAGGTGGAGGGAGACCGCGTCGGTCGCCACCCGGGGATCGAGGGTGGTGGGGTCGGTGGCTATGCCGATCACCAGCCCCGGGTGCTCCAGGCCGGCCCTCGGGCCACACCCGAGAACCGCCGGGAGGATGAGACCGCCTGCCAGGACCAGGCCCCTGAGGGATCGCATCCATGACCGCCGTGCGCTCACGCTTGCCGGTTAGCCCTCCTCTTTCTCCACGCGGGTCACCATGTTCATCACGCAGTGCAAGAGGACCCGGTCGCCAGGCCGGGGGTCCGGATAGATCACTTCGGCCCCGAGCCGTGCCCCCTGCACCTGGTCGGGGGGCGCCCCGTCCAGCTGATAGTAGATGTCGTAGAGGATCTGCCCGTGGATGTCGATGGGCTGGATCCTGTGAAGAACCGCCCGGTGAACGCCCTGTAACATGGACTCGCTCTCCTGAGCTGACGCCTCGCCGAGCCGAAGGCCAAGGCTCACTGCCCCCCGAGGTAGCGCTGGAGTTGGGGGACATCGAGAAAGATGATGGTCACCCGCGAGAGGAAGGGGGTCTTAACCCGGTACTCGCGCTCCTCGGTGTAAAAGACCACGGGCCCTTCCAGGGTCACGGCGCGGACCTGGGGGTCACGCAGGAGCTTGGCGTCAAGCCCAAGGCGGACGGCCCGGTTGTGCACGCGGAGGGTCCTGACCCCCTCTCCTCCGCGAACTGTGACTTCAAACTCGTTTGCCTCCGGGAGAAAGCGGAGCTGTTCCAGCACGGCGATGTGCTCGATGCGCTCCTGCGCCGCTGCCAGGCCCACGCCCACAATCAGAACCAGGACACCCCCGATCACCAGTTGCCGGCTAGCGAATCCACCTCGCATGCATGTCCTTCCTACTGCCGCAGCAGGCCCCGGTCCAGGGACCGGTACTGGATGGCCTCGGCCACGTGCAGGGACTGGATCGCCTCCGAGCCCTCCAGGTCCGCAATGGTGCGGGAGACCTTCAGGATGCGGTCATACGCCCGCGCCGAGAGCCCCAGGCGCTCCATGGCCTGCTCCAGAAGCCGCTCCCCGTCGGCCTCAACCCGACAGTGTCGGCGGATCTGCTTCACGCTCATGGCGGCGTTACAGAAGATGCGGCTCCGCCGGAACCGCTCCCGCTGGAGTTCCCGCGCCTTCCGGACCCGGTCCCGAAGGCGGCCCGACGGCTCCCCGCCCGCCTCCACCGCCACCTCGCGGTACCGGAGGGGAGGCACGTCGATGTGGATGTCGATCCGATCCAGGAGCGGCCCCGAGATCCGGGCCATGTACCGGAGCACCTCGGCCGGGCTGCACCGGCACTCGCGCTGGGGGTCCGTCAGGTGGCCGCAAGGGCACGGGTTCATCGCCGCGGCGAGCATGAACCGGGCCGGGTAGGTGAGGGAGGTCAGCGCCCGAGCGATGGTCACCTGCCCCTCCTCCAGCGGTTGGCGCAAGACCTCCAGGACATTCCGCCTGAACTCCGGGAGCTCGTCGAGGAAGAGCACCCCGTTGTGGGCCAGACTCACCTCCCCGGGGCGAGGGATGTTCCCCCCACCCACCAACCCCGCATCCGAGATGGTGTGGTGAGGCGACCGGAATGGGCGCGTGGCGAGGATGGCGGCACCCGCAGGCAACAATCCGCTGATGCTGTGGATCTTGCTCGTCTCGATCGCCTCATCGAGATGCAGGGCGGGCAAAATAGTCGGCAACCGTTTCGCCAGCATGGTCTTGCCCGCCCCCGGAGGCCCGATCAACAGGATGTTGTGTCCCCCGGCCGCCGCGACCTCCAGGGCCCGCTTGGCGTGCTCCTGTCCGCGGACATCCTGAAAATCGACCGGGTACTGACTCGCCTCTGTGAAGGCGGCCTCGATATCCACGCCGGTCGGCTCGATCACCACCTCGCCACTCAGGAACCCGATGACCTCGGCCAAGGTGTGGACCCCATAGACCCGAATCCCCTCCACCACCGCCGCCTCCGGGGCGTTTGCGGCCGGCAGGATAAAACTTTCGAGACCGCGTCCGGCCGCGGCCACCGCCATGGGGAGCGCCCCCCTAATGGGGCGGACCGTGCCGTCCAGAGAAAGCTCCCCGGTCACGGCGAGCCGCCCCAGCCGCTCCAGCGGGACCAGGCCCAGCGCAGACAGGATCCCCACCGCCATGGGTAGGTCAAAGCTCGCCCCTTCTTTCTTCACGTCGGCCGGGGCGAGGTTCACGGTGATCCGTCGGGTGGGAAACTCAAAGCCCGAGTTCTTGACGGCGGCCTTTACCCGATCCCGGCTCTCCTTGACCGCCACATCGGGGAGCCCCACGGTGGAAAAGGAGGGAAGTCCGGCGGCCAGGTCCACCTCTACATC
>JBHIAD010000051.1:0-10348 GCA_046758405.1 Methylomirabilales bacterium (SeqCode) | reverse complement strand
GACGTTCATCGTTTTCGCCATGGTGAAGGCGGCACCCGCAGCGAACGCCTTCTGATTCAGCTTCTCGTCCTCGACGGCGGTCATCATGAGGATGGGAACCTCCCGTGTCGTGGGGTCCTCCTTCAGCCGCCGACAGGTTTCGTACCCATCCATCCCCGGCATCACGATGTCGAGGAGGATGACATCAAGTTGCTCTCGTTTGGCGATGTCGATGGCGCTGACTCCGTCAGCCGCCGTGAAGACCCGGTAGCCCTTCTCCTCCAAGATATCCCGGACCATCGACCGCATGAGCTCATCGTCATCAACGATCAGGGCCGCCACGGGTCCCCGGAGCCGTGGGTCTTTGTAGCCCAACTGCGTCCCCTTCGTCGGCCCCGTCTGAGTCTGGCGGAGGGGTGCGGACGCGACCGGGGATGGGGCCGGGATGCTCCCCTCCAGACCCCGGAGCTGCTCCCGGAGGCGGGTGAGGCCGTCGTGTAACCGCTCCGCGCTGCGGGCCACCTCCGCCCTGAGCGCCTCGATCTGGGCCTGAAGCTCCCCCACGGTCCGGTGCAAAGTTTCCTCATCCTGCGACATGGTGGTTTTCCTGTAACATAGGCGCCCCCGGGGGTCAAGGGAAATCCCGCCATCGCCTGCCCCGCTTTTTCATTGAACCGGCGCAGATCCCGCCATAGAATAACTGCTCACGCATGCGTGGGGGGAACCCGTTCCCGGACCGAATCCACCCTACTCTTCGCCACCCCCGATCGCTGAGACGGTGCCGCCGTTTCGGCAAGGAGCGCGCCGCACATTTCCAGCGAGGGCAAGGCCACCCAAGGAGGACGGCATGACAGAGGCAGAACGCCGGCAGTTTGTCAAGTACACCTTCTTCAAGGTCGAGACAGCGTGGCGACGCCTGCCGGAGCCCGAACGACAGGAATCGAAGAAGGAATTCGTCGGGGCCGTTGAGCACTTCGCCCCGACCATGCTGATCCGGAGCTACAGCCTCGCCGGGACTCGGGGGGACGTGGACTTCATGCTCTGGACGGTCACCGATCGGCTCGAAGCGCTCCAGGCTTTTGCGACGCGGCTTGCGTCAACCCACCTGGGGACCTACCTGACGATCCCTCACTCCTACCTGGCGATGACGCGGCGCTCGATCTACGTGGCCACGCATACGCATGAGGGCCAGGAAGGGACCCGCCTGACGGTCAAACCCGGAGGGGCCAAGTACCTCTTCGTCTATCCCTTCCTCAAGACCCGGGAGTGGTACTTGCTGACCCAGGAGGCCCGCCAGCAGATGATGGACGAGCACATCGCGGTCGGGCACAAGTATCCCTCGGTCAAGATCAATACCGCCTATTCCTTTGGCCTCGATGATCAAGAGTTCGTCGTCGCCTTCGAAACCGACGTCCCCGGCGACTTCCTGGACCTGGTCATGGAGCTGCGCCAGACCGCTGGGAGCCGATACACACTCCGGGACACGCCGATCTTCACCTGCCTCGCCATGGGCCTACCGGAGGTGCTGGACACGCTGGGCCGCTGACCACCCTCGCTCAGAACGGGTCCTGCACGAAGGCTCGGTGGCACTCGCGGCAGGCTCGTGCCAGCCGGGGGAGCCCGGCCACCACGGCTTTGCGCTCTCCTGCAGCCGCTCGCCGCCCGAGGTCGGCCGCCGCGCGGTGGAGGCCTTCGGAAAGTCGGCGGAACTCGGGAAACCGATCCCGGATGATGGGCAGGGCCCGACTGGGTGGCACGAAGCTCTCCGGGGGAAAGAGGCCGGGCCATCGCCCGGCCCGCTTCGCCAGCGCCGCAGCGGCGGTGGCGACCCCCGAGAGGTCGTCCTGGGCCAGACGATCCCAGATCTCCTGCAATAGGGTCCCGGCCTCGACCATGAGGCGCCGGCGTTCGGCCACGACCGCCGCCGGATCACGCCTGGGGGAATTCGCCGCCTGGCTCTCCCCCGTCCCACCCCCAGCAAGGATCAGGAAAAGGGTGGCCAGGACCGGGGTGGACTTCACGCGACTGTGGCCGCAGGAGATTTGACCCACAGCAGTTTATCCTCCTTGGCGAGGGTGTAGGTGATCTCCACGAGGATCGCCGCATACAGGAGGCGCTTCAGGGGGGCTGACACCTGATACCGCTCCATGTGCTCCCGTACCATCTCCTGGGCCTGATGGTCATCGGGCAACCCCCAGGGGAATCCTTGGAAGATCTCCGCAAGCTCGATCCCCTTGAAGATGACCTTGCCCTCCTGCCGGAGCTGGAGGAGGGCGATCAAGGACAGGAGCTCGACCAGCATCGCCTGGTCCTCTTCGGTCATCGCGTAGTGCTCGAAGACCCGGTCCCGCACGAAGAGGGCCATGTGGAACTCCGGCTCTGAATATCCCCGCCATCCGATTTCACCCATACGGTCCCCCGTCCATCTGCATCGGTCCGCCCCGAGCGGGGTCCAGTTTAACACGCCGCGCATGGCCGTCACGCTATTTTTCTTGCCCCCGGCGACCATTCCCGCCTATATTTGTGGCGAAGTGGGTGGTCCTTTTCGGAGTAGAGGGGCATGGCATACCAAAGGCGACGAACATCCTGGCTGGAACTCTTGGGTGTCGGGAGCGCGGCCTTCGCAGGAGGCTTGGCGCTTGGCCTCCTCGTCCCGCATCTCCCCCGGCTGGTCGAGTTCTTCAGTCGAGACCGCACCCCGGATGAGCTCGTCCTCGGCGGCGAGAGCACAGCCCTCTCCGGTGCGCAGTTCGTGGAGATCCGGGAAGCCCTCAGGCCGCACCGGGTCCCGGAAAAACGCGGCGCGCCTCCCTGGGAGCAGCGGACACCCCGGGAGACGGACTCGGGGTCGGACACATGACCACAGCGACTCGTCTCGAACCTGGATGGCGCCTGTTTCTGCTGCTCCTCGTCCTCGGCCTGGTGAGCGGTTGTGTGCGGGGCTCTGCTCCCAAGAACGTCGGCACCGCGACCGCCCTCCAGCCCGCCGTCGGGCTCGGTGACGTCCCCATTCCCTCCGGCTTCACCCAGGTCCACGAGGAATCGATCGTGGTGGAGTTCGGTCGATTCAGGGGCGGTTGGGTGGTCTATTCGGGGGACAAGACGCCGAGTGCGGTCATCGCCTTCTACCGGGACATCATGCCCGTCGAGGGATGGAAACCGGTGGCGAGCTTCGTGGCCAAGCAGTCCCTCTTCGTTTACACCAAGGAGGATCGAGCCTGCGTCATCAGTGTGACCCGGACCGGCTTCACCGGGTCGACGCGCATCGAGGTCCGCGTGGGCTTGGCCGACCTGACGCCGGAGCCGAGTCAGAAGCAACCTCGACTCTAACCTTCCACTGCTCCGGCGTGCACATTTCCACAGCGGGCTTGCATGGCGGGGACGTACGCCTTTTCCACGTACTCCTTCAGCATCCGTCTGGCAGAGAACCGTGGGCCCACCGTGCGGATGGCCTCTTTCATGATCTGGACCCATCGGTGGGGCACACCATCCCGATCCCGATCATAGTAGAGGGGGCTGATCGTCTCCTCCAGGAGCTGATAGAGGGAGGCGGCATCTCGGGCGTCCCGATCAGGCGCTTCCTCGGGTGCCGAGGCTCCGATGACCCATCCATTCGTCCCCGTATACCCCTCCTCCCACCAGCCATCATGGATGCTCAGGTGTGGGACCCCATTCAGGGCCGCCTTGATCCCGCTGGTCCCGCTCGCCTCCATGGGGGGGACAGGGGTGTTCAGCCAGAGGTCTACCCCGCGCACCAGGAACTTGGCCGCATGCATATCGTAGTCTTCCAGAAAGGCAACCCGGCCCGCGAACCCTGGGTCACCGGCAAGGGCATATACCTGCTGGAGGAGGCGCTTGCCCCCCTCGTCGGCCGGGTGCGCCTTGCCGGCAAAGATGACTTGCACCGGGCGCCGCGTGTCCAGCAGGATACGGCGCAGCCGATCCGGGTCGTACAGGAGGAGCGTCGCTCGCTTGTAGGTGGCAAACCGACGGGCGAATCCGAGGGTCAGCGGCCGCTCCTCGAGCAGGGCACCGCTGGCCACCACCTGCGATGCGACCACCCCACCTGCGCGCCACGGCTGTCTGGCCCGCTCCCGGATAAAGGTCAGCAGCTCCGCCTTCAGGGACCGGTGAAGCTCCCAGAGGACACTGTCGGGGATATCCGTAACCTGATCCCAGGTTGCTGGATCGTCCTGGTTCTGCAACCAACCCGGGCCCAGGTATTTGGTGTAGAGCTCCGTCATCTCGCGTCCGACCCACGTGGCCACATGGACCCCGTTGGTCACTGAGCCGATGGGCACCTGCTCCGGGTCCTTCACCTCAGGCCAGATATCGCGCCACATCTCTCTCGACACCCGCCCGTGGCGCCGGCTCACGCCGTTCTTGTAGCCGGAGAGGCGGAGCGCCAAGGCGGTCATATTGAAGGCCTGACCCCACGACTCCTGATGGCGGCCGAGATCAATGAAGTCCTCTCCATTCACCCCCAGGTCCTTCCAGTAGTCTCCCAGGTATTGATCGATCAACTCGAGAGGAAAGACATCGTGGCCTGCCGGAACCGGGGTGTGGGTGGTGAAGGCTGTGGTGGCCCGCACGATGTCGATCGCTTGCCGAAAGCTCAGCCCCCCTGTGACCAATTCCCGGATCCGTTCCACCCCCATGAAGGCCGCATGTCCCTCGTTGGCATGCCAGACGGCCGGCTGGATCCCCAGGGCCCTGAGGACCCGGACACCCCCGATCCCCAGCAGGATCTCCTGGCGGAGACGAACCTCCTGGTCGCCAGCGTACAGGCGTGCGGAAAGCTCACGGTCTGCGGGGGAGTTTTCCGGGACATCCGTATCCATCAGGTAGAGCGGGACGCGCCCCAATTGGACCCGCCACACGATGACGTGAATCACCTGGCCGCCCAGGACGAGGCGGAGCGTGCAGGGGCCTCCATCGGGCTTGCAAGCGGGCTGTACCGGGGCCCGGACGGGATCCAACCGCTCCAGGACCTCCTGCTGCCAGCCCTCAGACGAGATCCGTTGATGGAAGTACCCCTGAGGGTACATGAAGCCGACACCCACCATTGGAACCCTGAGATCGCTCGCCTCCTTGCAGTGGTCCCCCGCCAGGATGCCAAGCCCCCCGGCGTATAGGGGCAGGGAATTGTGCAGCGCGAACTCTGCCGCGAAGTAGGCCACCGGCCGGTCCCGGAACTCCGGGTACCGCGCGCCAAACCATGTCTCCCCGCATACCAGGTCCCGGTCCAGCGCGGCCAGGACCCGCCGATAGTGCTGCCGAAATTCGGGGTCCACGGCGACGGCTTGAAGCCGTTCCGGGGAGAGTTCTTGAAGCATGCGAACCGGGTTATGTTGACTCTGGCTCCAAAGGAGGGGATCCAGTGACTTGAATAGCGCCCGGGCATCGAGCTGCCAACTCCACCACAGGTTGTATGCCAGTTCCGACAGCCGGGCAACCGACTCCGGAATCGCAAGATGTGCGCCGCTCACCTATCCTCCTCTACGCACGAATCTCGACGAACCCCATCACCGCGCTCATCGTCGGTCGGGGTTCTGCAATACCTATACCATACCTTCGAAATCCCCCACAGCGGCTCTGCCATGCCGCCCCGGCTCACGACACGCCACAACATCTCCCGGCCAATGTGCTGGAAAGAATGGGGAAGGTCAATTAGATTTTCGTTCGGCGCAAGAGTCGCAGGCCGTTCATCACCACGAGTAAGGTGCTGCCTTCATGACCCACAACGCCGACAGGAAGGGTCGTCCACCCGAGCAGCGTCGAGATCACCAGCACCAGGATCGTCAGGCCTGCGAAGCTGAGGTTCTGGAGAATGACCCGACGACATCGCCGACTTAGGTGTAGGACCCGCGGAAGCTTTGTCAGATCGTCCGCCATTAAGACCACGTCCGCCGTCTCCAGGGCGACGTCCGTCCCGGCCCCCCCCATGGCCACGCCCACGGTCGCCGCAGCCAGGGCCGGCGCATCGTTCACCCCGTCACCCACCATCGCCACCGGGCCTCGCATTGCGATGAGATCCTGAATTGTGGAAACCTTGGCTTCGGGAAGGAGGCCTGCGCGCCACTCCGAGATCCCGACCTCTGCGGCCACCGCCTTGGTGACGCGCCCATTGTCCCCGGTCAGCATCACCAGATGCGCGACCCCCATGCGCCGGAGATCGTCCACAACTTGTTTTGCGACCGGCCGAATCGTATCGGCAACGGCAATGAGCCCGAGCAGGTTTTCCGCTCCTACGAGGACCACGGTCTTCCCCTGAGACTCCAGCGCCTGCATCCGGGACACCACGGCAGCCTCGAGCGAGGTGCCAATTTCTCGGAGGAAGCCCAGATTCCCTACCCAGACCCGGCGCCCGTTTACCCGGCCGCGAATCCCTCGTCCCGGGAACGTCTCGATCTCCTCGGCCGTAGCGGCGATTCCCTGTTGTTCCTCGGCCGCCTCAATCACCGCCCTGCCCAGGTGGTGTTCCGAGCGCAGCTCTACCGCTGCAGCCAGACTCAGAACTGTCGCCGCATCTGCGTCCGCCAGCGAAACGACGTCGGTCACGCGGGGCTGACCCTCGGTGATGGTTCCGGTCTTGTCCAGGGCGACGACCTGAATCCCGGCAGCCTCCTCTAAGGTGATTCCTCCCTTAAAGAGGATCCCGTCACGGGCGCCAGCCGCGATCGCAGCCAAGATTGCGGCCGGGATGGAAATCACCAGGGCACAGGGGGAGGCTACGACCAGAAGCGTCATCGCGCGGTAGAAGGTGGTGGCAAAAGGCCACTGGAGGAGGAGCACCATGATCAAGGTGAAGAGGGTAACTCCACCGAGGACCCCAACGGTATACCGGCGGCCAATCCATTCGGTCAAGTGCTGGGTTTCCGCCTTTCGGCTCTGGGCGTCCTGCACAAGGCGGATCACGCGGGCCAAAGTGCTCTCGGAGGCCGGACGGGTCATCCGGATCTCGAGCACCCCCTGCTGATTGAGCGACCCCGCATACACGCCGTCGCCGGATCCCTTCTCCACCGGCATGGATTCGCCCGTGATCGGAGACTCATCGACCCCCGAGTGCCCCGCCACCACCCGACCATCGACGGGGACCCGCTCGGAGGGCCCCACGATAATGAGATCGCCCACCCGCAGGTCGGCGACCGGGACCCGGTCCTCTTTCCCGTCACGCCGGACGAGGGCTTCGTCAGGGCTGAGATCCATCAAGGCGGTGACCGCTCGCCGCGTCCGGGCCATGGCGAAGGCCTCGAGGGTGTTCGAGAGTGAGAAGAGAAACATCAGGACGGCTCCCTCGTGCCAGTAGTCAATGACGGCGGCGCCCAGGGCCGCTGTGACCATCAAGAGGTTGACGTCCACTACCCCTTTGCGGAGTGCAGCCATGGCGGCCCTGGCACTGTAGTAGCCACCGGCCGCATAGGCGACGACAAAGCAGGCGACCTGAGCGATCCGGGGAACCCCCGGGAGATATCCAAAGAGGGAGCCCACCCCGAGAGCAAGCAGGCAGACGCCGGTCAGCGCGGCCATCCGCCGCCGCTCGACCACCTCGGGTTTTTCTGCTCTCCGTTTCATGCCGCTTCACCTGGTCAGCAGAACTTGACCCCACCTGGGCACATCCCGTTGCCCTCGTAACACCCTACCGTGCATTTCCCATGCCTCCGGACGCAATCACGGTCAACAAGATGTGACAGCGCCCACATCCACCGCTCTCCGGCCCTCCTGCGGAATCGGCACACAGCCACCGGTGAGGGTCGTGAACGATGCAGACATTATTATGCGAGAAGGTCATCCGAAAGTAGAACACAAAGGAGGTGGACAAGCCGATCGAGAAAATATCCGCTGAAATGGCTCACTGGCTGTGCCCCTGGTGCGGCTGCCCGTCTCTGTGGTGTTCCCCCTCTGGGTGGGCCGGTACGGTCCCACGTGGTGTCCCCATCCCGGACGGCGCCCTCAGGGTCCCGATGTACGCCGCCAGCGCCGTCCGTTCTGCCCGGGACAGACCGTAGCTCGGCACGACTGGGTGGGCGTCCGCTGTCCCCTCACCCCCTAACCAGCGGACCAGGTATGGGAGCTGGAGCCGGAGGCCTGCCACCTGGAGGTCAGGTCCCTGAAAGGCGTGCCCTACGATAATCGGGTCCCGCGGCGTCCTTCGGTGACAGGCCCCGCATCGCATGTCCCCAAACAGCGCGCCACCCCGGTCAATCGTCTTGGGATTGAGGGTAACCGGCGGCGGCCCTTCACTTTGGAGACCTCCCAGGAACGCGACTATCGCGTCCACTTCGACAGCGGAGAGGCGAAAGTGAGGCATCCGGACCGCCGTCCCGACAATATACCCGGCGGGACGAATGGGGTAAGGGGAGCGCAGGAATGAAACCAGCCAATCCGCACGCACCCGGCTCCCCTCCTCGGCCAGGGGCGGGGCCACGACCACCCGCTCGTGCATGCGCCGGATATCGTGGCAGCCGGCGCAGTTCATGTCGGCCATCAGCCGCCAGCCGTCACCAGGGATCACATCCGGGTATCGCGCCTTGGCGCGCATGAAGGCCCCGTAGTCGAGTCGAGGAGGAGCCGTTTGCCCGAGGGCAATGATTGCGGCAACCAGGGCCTGGAGCTGCTGTTCCTCATCGCCCCCCAGGATATCCTCGGGCCCCGACTCGGGACCGGTGAAGAAGGTCGGCATCCTCGTGTCGGCAACGATGGCTTGAGGGTTGCGAATCCACCGAGCAATCCAATCTGGCTGCAGACGCTGTCCCGCCTCGATCAGATCCGGGGCATGGTCCTCCTGGGGACCCTCCGGTTTCCGATTCCCCCGGTAGTGGCACGAGAAGCAATCGAAGTACGCTGGAGACATCAGCTTTTCCCCCGCCTCCACCAGGCCAGGGTCGAGTAAGGAGGGAGGACTGCTGGATACTTCGGCCGGCCGTGGTGAGTCCCGCATATCGGCCAGGATGTGCAGGGTCAAGGCAAGCGCCTCGCGATCCGTCAACCGGAAGTTTGGCATCCGGGCCGCGGTCGCAGGCCGGATCTGGTGGGGACTCCTCAGGAACGCATAGAGCCACTCCGGCCGGACCTTTTCCCCTTCCTGGGTCAGGTCCGGCGCCACGGCCCCATGCCCCTCCGCACCGTGGCCCTGCCCGTGCCCACCTGGCCCGTGCTCCATGCCGGGGATCGTGTGACAGGCATTACAGTGAAGCCGTTCGACCAGCCGGCGTCCCTCCATTGCCGCCCGACTCATCGCCGGCATCCCGTCGTGACCCTTCATGGGCATCTTGTGTCCGTGCGCGTTGCTCCCGTGAGCATGGCCTGGTGCCGGTTCTGTCGGCCCTGTCTTGTGCGGCTGCGGCTCATGCGCGGGGAGCGGCCCAGTAAGGCCTAACAGCACACCGCCAGCCAGGAGAGGCACGGCAAGGGCCGTGGAGCCCGATCGTCCTCGCAATCTAGCTCGACACCGTCTACCCACTCGCATTCGATGCTCCTCCTTGTAGGAGTATGACGCAATCCCCTCATTCGGGAAAGAGGGACTGAAGCCAGCCGCAGATTCGCAGACGTGCCTCATGTTCATCGCCGCACGCCCCTGCGCTCCGGTCATTGTCTGTGCACGCGTCTCTGAGACCTGTCAGAGCCACCCGGTATCGAAGTTGAGCGCAACAAAATACCGGATACTGTCGCCGAAAGAGGCGGCGAACTCGCTGTCCTCGGGGAAGTTCAGCTCAACCCCATATACGAGTCGGCGAAAGAATCGGCCCGGCAGGTCGTTGATGGCCATGAGTCGGATCACCACGCCCTCATGGCCGATCGGGGCGCGGTTGATATTGAGGTTCAGGAAGGCGAAGCGGTCGATCGTATAGTAACCGGCCCCAACCATAAAGCGGTCGATCCCCAACCGCTCCTTGACGACCCCCCGCGGGGATGGAAGCACCACACTTCCAAAGACCGAAAAGGCCAGGTTATCGTCCGAGGCCCCGAGGTTGGCGGCCGACTCAAGGGCGAGCTTCAGCCTCGGTCCGGTGCGGAGCTTCCAGCCGATGTCTAGACCGTTGCGGAGGACCCGAAAGTCCTCCTGCGCCGCCGTGACGGCGAAGGGGAGCGCAAAGCGGCCCCGGGCCACGTCCCGGGCCACCCGCTCCGGCCGTTGCCAGGCCTCGAAGCTGCCCGCGTAACGGAGCGACAGGGGGGGCTGGGGGCTGGCCGTCACCGCCCACTCCAGGCGGTAGAGGTCGCTCAGGTTGAAGCTCTCCCGTGTGGTGATCTCCGGATCGAAGGTCGTGGATATTGCCGAAGCTCCAAGGACTACCTCCTGAAGAAGTAGACGGCTGAAGGGCAGTCGGGCGCTTGCGCCCAACTGGTAGAAGCGGACATCCTCGTC
>JBHIAD010000050.1:0-10546 GCA_046758405.1 Methylomirabilales bacterium (SeqCode) | reverse complement strand
CCCCCGTCCGCCCGTCAGCTTTGCCGTGGAGCCTCGTGACGGCGGCCGCCGCCGCTGGGGCTGCCCGGGCGGCCGCTTCCGCCGCCGCCGCCGCCGCCTCGGCCATCAGCGACACGGCGTCGCCCGAGGCCTGGATGGGCTGGACCGTCGGCTGAGCGGTGGGCGCCTGGGCCTGCGCCTTCGGCGCCGCGGGTGCCGGCGCGGGCACCTCCTCCTTTGGTGCAGCTGGTGTAGCGGCCTCGGCCTTCGGCGCCTGCTTCGCCTCCGCCTTCGGGGCCGCGGGGCCGCCGAAGCCAGAGGGTGGGTCGGGGAGCTCGACCTGCTTGCCATCTATGGTGAAGGTCGTGGCGAGGTTGTCCTGGTCGCCCAGCATCTCCTTGGTCAGGGCGTGGGGGGCTTCGGGATGCTCTTCGATGAACTTCGCTTGCTTCTGAATGTAGTGCTTCCACTGCTCCGGGACACTGTCCTCGGGAGAGATTGCGGTGACCGGGCAGACCGGTTCGCACGCGGCGCAATCGATGCATTCGTCCGGATGAATGTAGAGCTGGTCCTTGCCTTCGTAGAAGCACTCCACCGGGCAGACCTCGACGCACGCCCGGTCTTTGGTGCCGATACAGGGCTCGGCGACCACGTAGGTCATTCCCTTTCCTCCTTTCTCGGAAACATTGGGGTCATGGCATGCGGTGCGATATTATAGTGAAGAGGCCCCAATCATCCCAGATCGTAGCATGGATCACCGCCACTATAGCCAATTTGCCTCCACAATTGCTAGCAAAAAATTTGCCCCGCTCCTGCATTTTTCACTTGACAGGCTTCTACTAGATATTGTATGTCTCTCGCATACCTAGTACTAAATGTTGTGGAAAAACCTGTGAATATCCTGTTGAAAGGATAACCGAAACCAGGGGACCTGGAACCTTTCAGCACCGGGGAGGGAAATGGGCGCCGCACGGCAGGGAACAAGCGAGGTCGGGGAGCGGATCACCACGGCGCTGAGGCAGCTACCTGAGCGGCCGCCGAAGAAGGGAAAGTGGTCCGAATCGGCCCTCCGGGTTTTGCAGGAACGCTATCTGCACCGGTACGATGATGCCCTCCTTGAGGATCCCGAAGGGATGTGCTGGCGGGTGGCAACGGCGGTTGCCGCCGCCGAGGAGAAATGGGGCAAGGGGACGGCAGGGGTCCGGGCGGTTGCGGCGCAGTTCTATGAACTCATGGTCGACGGTCTCTTCCTGCCGAACTCGCCGACACTGATGAATGCGGGGAAGGACAACGGACTCCAGTACAGCGCGTGCTACGTCCTGCCGGTCGGCGACTCGATGGATGAAATTTTCGACGCAGTGAAGGCAGCAGCGATCATCCACAAGTCGGGTGGCGGGACGGGGTTTTCTTTTTCCCGTCTCAGGCCCAAGGATGCCGTGGTCCGTTCAACGGGCGGGAAGGCCTCCGGCCCCGTCAGCTTCCTCCGGGTCTTCAACGGGGCGACGGAGGCCGTCAAGCAGGGAGGGACCCGGCGCGGGGCCAATATGGGGATCCTCCGGGTGGACCACCCGGACATCCTCGAGTTCGTCAACTCCAAGCTGACCGGCGGGATCACGAACTTCAACATCTCCGTCGCCGCGACGGACCGATTTATGGAGGCGCTCCGTACGGGCGGCGAGTACGAGCTCGTCGCGCCGCACTCCCATGCGGTGGTCGGCCGCCTCCGGGCCCGCGAGGTCTGGCGGCAGATTGTGGAAGCCGCCTGGCGGACGGGGGATCCGGGTCTGTTTTTCATCGACCGGTGTAACGCCGGGCGGGCGAACCCGACCCCGGAGCTTGACCAAGTCGAGGCGACGAACCCGTGTGGGGAACAGCCCCTGTACCCGAACGAGGCCTGCAACCTCGGGTCACTGAACGTGGCCAAGTTCTTTCGGAGCGCCACCGGCAATGGCGAAGGGCACGTAGACTGGGAGGCGATGGAGCAGGCAATCCGGCTGTCTGTCCGCTTCCTGGACGACGTCATCGAGGCGAATCCCTATCCGCTCCCGGAGATCGATCAGGCGGTCAAGGCGAACCGTCGGATCGGGCTCGGGGTGATGGGCTGGGCCGACCTGCTGTTCGACCTGGGGATTCCCTACGACAGCGAGGAGGCCCTCGGCCTCGCTGTCGAGATCATGGCGTTTATCGAGCGAACCGGTCATGATGAATCCGAGCGGCTTGCCGGTGAGCGGGGTCCTTTTCCGAACTGGTCGCGGAGCATCTACCGCGACGGCTCGCCCATCAGGAACGCGACGGTCACCACGATCGCGCCGACCGGGACGATTTCCATCATCGCGAACTGTTCCTCCGGGATCGAGCCGGTCTTCGCACTGGCCTTCAGTCACATCGTCGGTGACCGGCATCTGACCTTCATGAATCCGGTCTTCGAACAGGTGGTCAAGCGTCGCGGCTTCTGCACGGAGGAGCTGATGCAGACCGTCGCCGAGCGGGGATCGGTCCGGGGCCTCGCCGGCGTCCCTGAGGATGTGCAGCGGGTCTTTGTGACGGCCCACGAGGTCGATCCCGACTGGCATGTCCGGATGCAGGTGGCCTTCCAGCGGCACACCGATAACGGTGTCTCCAAGACGATCAATCTCCCGCATTCGGCGACTGTCGAGGATATCGGGCGAGCTTACCAGATGGCCTACGATCTCGGTTGCATCGGGATCACGGTCTTCCGGGACGGTTGCAAGAGGGAGCAGGTGCTCCATGTGGGCAGCGGTAAGGAGAAGAAGGGAGCGCCGACGGCGGAACGACCCGAGGCCCAAGTCGAGATTGCCGGCGTGCGGCCCCGACCGTACGTCCTGCATGGGAAGACCTACCGGAAGGAGACGCCGGTGGGGACCGCTTTCATCACCGTGAACGAAAGCAGCGAAGGAGAGCCCTTTGAAGTCTTCATGAGCGTGGGGAAGGCGGGGAGCGAGACGATGGCCCACGCCGAGGCGCTCTGTCGGCTGATCTCCCTCATCCTGCGCTCGTCTTCCCTGCCGGCCACTGAACGGGTGGCTGCCATCGTCGGGCAGCTTTCGATGATTGGTGGGGCCAGGCCGCTGGGTTTCGGGCGGCATCGGGTGCTGTCGTTGCCGGACGCGCTCGCGCAAGTATTAGCGGAGCATGTAGGGCTCACCGAGGGAATGGAACGCCGCCACGCTGCTCGGCCTTTGACCAAGGTGGGTGATCCCTGCCCGGACTGCGGCCAAGCGACCTTAGTGAACGAGGAAGGCTGTCGCAAGTGTCACGCCTGCGGCTTCAGCGAATGCTAACGCTGCCCAGGGCACGAAGGGAGGAGTGGTGAAACCCTACACGCCAGCCGAGGCCGTTCGCCACCGGAACAAGGGTGTCGGGCGAGTTGTGGATCGGCCGGGACGATGGGGTCCTGCGTCGGACGAGAGTCGGGCGGCCCGGCTGGAGGAGGTGCTTCAGGGGGTTGTGCATCGGCTTATCCCTCGTGGGGAGGTCCAGCTCTCAGTGCTCGATCTCCCCGAAGGGGGCTATCTGGTCACCCTCAAGCAGGGGACTGATCTCAAGCAGATCAAGGTCTGGCAAGACCTCGCCGAGATCATCCTAGAAACAGATGACCCAGGTGTGAAGCGCGTGGTCGACCGCCTGGTTCAAGACTGGCTCTCTTTTTGAGTCGCTGGTAGGTCGCGGCCAGGGGGGCAGGGCCTCGCAGGCGGGACGGCCGAGAGTGGGGGGTCTGCTTTCGCTGGTGAGCGAAGCTGAGTGGGACGGGTCGAAGGATACCGAGGTGCCAGCTCGCCGGGGAGCCTCGGCTTCTTCGGGTTCCCGCTGTGGCCTTGGGCGGAATCCCGTCGGTCCTCACGCCGGTTTCTCCTACAGCGTCCGCTAACCTTCAATTGACCCTTGAAGCCTCTGGCAGGGGCCTTGTATAGTAGTTTCCGCCGGGTCCATGTGTTCCACTTTGTGCTCCTGCTGGGAGGGGTGGGTGAGGGGAGATTGCCCGACAGGGAGGAATCGAAGAGACTGGGCAGCTATGCCGCCTCGGGGGTGTCCTCGGGGTGGCGGTTTGGAGAGGGTTCACACTCTACCGATAACGGAGGGCCCGCACGATGGAGAGACTGGCTGAGCTGGCTGTGGCCCCCCTCTCGCTGGTGGACCGTTTTCGCCAGGAGGTAGGGACGATGGTGGACGAAGGAGGTCTCCCAGCCGGGGAGCTCCTGCAGCGGATTGATCAGCTGCGGGGGGAGATCCATGCCGAGGGTGAGACGCGGTTCGGGCAATTCGTCAAGGAGGCGGATGCTGTTGAGCAGGAACTCCTTGGCAGGCTCGACCAGGTCCGCGAGCTCAGGGAGCGAGCCGAGCTGATCCGGGGCCTGATCTCCTCGATGTTTCGATCCAAAGGCCAGTGATCTCAACCATGTCCCGGCACGGCTCGTCCAGGCCGGGGGGGCGAATGGAGGGAGGAAGGGCTGGCAGGAGGGACACTCCGGGTTCTTGCAGCGGTGGCGCTGGCCACCGCCCTCGTGGGGGCAACCCTTGCTGAGGAGGGCCAGGGCAAGAGCGTGCCCCCCAGTGCCGTCGTCCGCGCCTACCTCACGGCCCTGACTGAAGGTGACTTCCTGAAAACGTACGACTACGTGTCGGACCGGCTCCGCCAGGGGCTGTCTCGCGACCAGTGGGCCCGTCGCCTGGAGCGAAACGCGGTCAAGGCCCGGACGAAGGTTCTCTCCATGCGCATCAATCCTGCCATCATGCGGGGAGGGGAGGCGACGGTCGTTGCCAGCTTCCGACTGGAAACCGAAGGCCGCCACCGGGTGAGCCGTGAGACCTACACGCTGGTCCAGGGGGCAGGGGGCTGGCGAATCGATGAGATCAAGGTGTTTGTGGCGCCGGGCCGCTGACGCCCTCTTCCTCTCACTGTGTGTGCTTCTGGCCTCTGGTGATCGGGCCCATGCCCGGGACCCGATCAGTCTCCATGATCAGTTGCACCAGATCGTGGCCCAGGCCAAGCAGGGCGGGACGGCCGCAGAGCGGACGGCGGCCGTCCGGCGACTTGCCTGCACCACGGAGGACGTGGCGCTTTGGACGGTCCTCGAGGTCAGCGCCCATGATCCGGATGACGAAGTCCGACGTCGGGCGGTCGAGAGCCTGACCTGTGGACTGTTCTCCCGGCTGTATGCAGCCCGAGCGCTTGGGCGAGCCCTGAGCCGGGAGCCCTCTGAGCGCGTCCGACGGGCGATCATTGAGACCCTCGGCACCATCCCTCACGAGGCCTCCCTCGAGACGCTCCGGTCAGCGGCCGACGGCGATCCCTCCCCACAGCTGCGCGCCCTGGCGCGGCGAGCCCTTGGGGCCCGTGCGCCGCAGGTTCCACTCGAGCCCACGGTGCCGGGGATCACGGTCCCCCGGGGAGACGGGCCGGAGGACGGCGTTGCCCTGGATGAGCCGATCCTGCTCACCCTCGATGAGCCGATGAATCCCCTGACCTTAGGCCCGGGGTCGGTGCGCCTGTACGGGCCGGATGGAGGCCGAGTGTCTGCCCTCGTCCGCGTGGACCGTCGCGAGGGTCGGTGGGTGCGCCTGCGCCCTCCCCGGGCACTGGTGGCCAACGCGACCTACACGGTGGTGGTGGAGCCGACGGTAGAGGATACCTACGGTCACGCCATCGACGTTCGGCTGACCGTTCAGGTGCAGACCGAGGGCCTCTCCTGGCTCCGGGTGGAGATGGCCCACGGCGGGGGATGGAGGCTGACGCCCAAGGGCACCTTGAGCCTGCAGTTCAACCATCCGCTCGACCTGGCAACGGTGGACGCGGCCAATGTGCAAGTGTGGGTAGAGGGGGACGGCACGCCGATGCCGGGGCGTCGCTGGCTCTCGCGGGATCAGCGCATCCTCTTCTTCAAGCCGGCCACCCCCTTCCCGGTGGGGAGGACGGTGCGGCTGATGGTGACCACGGAGCTGAGGGACACGCGAGGGGTTCCCCTCGAACTCCCCTTCGAGGGACGGTGGCTCTGTCAGGCGGACGGGACGCGGTAGAGACGAGATTTGACACGAGAAGGGTGACCCCATGGCAATCAAATCGGACAGGTGGATCCGTCGGATGGTGAAGGAACATCGGATGATCGACCCCTTTGCCGAATCCCAGGTGCGCGACGGCGTTATTTCCTATGGCCTGTCCTCCTACGGCTACGACATCCGGGTTGCCGAGGAATTCAAGATCTTTACCAACATCAATAGCACGATCGTAGATCCCAAGGCCTTCAGTCGGCAATCCTTCCTCGACTTCACCGGGCCGGTGTGCATCATTCCACCGAACTCGTTCGCCCTGGCGCGGACGGTGGAGTACTTCCGGATCCCTCGCACGGTCCTCACCATCTGTGTGGGGAAGTCCACGTACGCCCGCTGCGGGATCATCGTGAACGTGACCCCCTTCGAACCCGAGTGGGAGGGGACGGCCACCCTCGAGATCTCCAACACGACGCCGTTGCCTGCGAAGATCTATGCGAACGAAGGGATCGCCCAGGTGGTCTTCTTCGAGTCGGATGAGACCTGTGAGGTCTCCTACGGGGACAAGCGGGGCAAATACCAGGCCCAGCGCGAGATCACCCTCCCCCGATTGTGAGCCACAGCCCTGGACCTCCGCTTGACGGCACAAGCCGGCCAGGGATAGGATAGGCGTCACGTTTGTGCCCAATCCGGCGAGGGGGAGCAGGGAATGGCCAAGGTCAAGCGCCATGGGTCGGGCTTTTACGCCCTGTACTGCATCGGCTGCGGACGGCAGGTCCGGGAGGAGGAGAGCACCACTGCCTGCCCCGCCTGTGGGAGCCCCCTCGATGTTCGGTATGACTACGACTTCATCCGCACCCGCCTGAACCGGTACTCCCTCCGCAACTCGCCCATCAAGGCCATGAAGTACTTGGACTTCACCCCCATCGCTAACCTCGACCTCGTGGTCTCCCTGGACGAGGGGGGAACACCGCTGTACCGGTGTCACAAGCTGGGAGAGGCGCTGGGTCTCAGGCGCCTGATGATCAAGAATGAGGGGGCGAATCCCACGGGGGTCTTCAAGGATCGGGGGACGATGGTGGAGCTCACCAAGGCCAAGGAGCAGGGGGCCAAGGCGATCTGTGTCGCCTCCACCGGCAACATGGCGGCCTCGGTGGCGGCCTACTCCTCGATTGCCGAGCTGCCCTGCTACGTCCTGGTCCCGGAGGGCACCGCCATCGGGAAGATGTCCCAGGCCCTCTCCTACGGGGCGCGCCTCCTGCAGGTCCGGGGGACCTACACCGATGCGGCGCGACTGACCGTGGAGATGGCCGCGCGGTACGGCTTCTACCTGGCCGGGGACTATGCCTATCGCGTCGAAGGCCAGAAGTCCCAGGCCTTTGAGATCATCGAGCAGATGGACTGGAAGGTCCCGGCCGTGATTATTGTCCCGATGGGCTGCGGGACCAATATCACCGCCCTCTGGAAGGGGTTCAGGGAGTTCTTCGAACTCGGGCTGATCGACCGGCTGCCCCGGCTCATTGGGGTGCAGCCCGAGGGCTGTGCGCCGATCGTGGCAGCCTTTGACCGGGGTCGGGATGCGATCCGCCCGGTCGAGAAACCGAACACGATCTGCTCGGCCGTGGCCGCTGGCGATCCGGTGGATGGGCTCAAGGCGCTCAAGGCGCTCAGGGAGTCGGGGGGCTGCGGGCTGGCCCTGGCCGACGGCGACGTCCTGGAGGCCCAGCAGCACCTAGCACGCCTGGAGTCCGTCTTTGTCGAGCCGGCCGGGGCCCTCCCCATTGCGGCCATCCCGCCGCTGTTGAAGACCGGGCGAATCCGGCCCGACGAGACAGTGGTGTGCCTCGCCACCGGGAACGGCCTGAAGGATCCGAAATCAGCCCTCAAGATCCTGCCCTCCCCCCCCTCGATCGATCCAGTCATCGGGGAGGTCGACCGGTTCCTCAAGCTGAAGCTCTACGAGATCCGGGTGGCCGGCGCCAAGAACGGGGGTCGGAAGCTCTTTGCGGAGGCCCCGTCGAAGGGAGCGCTCACGGAGCTGGTGCGGAAAGAGTTCGGCATCAAGCTGACCCCCGAGTTCGCCCAGCGGGTCCACGGCCTGGTGGAAGAGTTCGTCAGCAAGGGGAAACCGGTGACCAAGGCGGACCTGCAGTACATTGTGGAGACGGTGCTCCGGGGTTCGAGCGAGCCCCCGGTGCTCAAGGTCGACGACTTCCAGGTGAGCACCACACTCCACGGGCGGGCCCGGGCGCAGGTGAGCGTCACCGTGGAGGGAGAAGGGGTCGAGGCGGAAGGGCGCGGCGTCGGTCCGGTGGACGCGGTGATCAACGCCCTCCAGAAGGCGGTGGCCACCCGGGGACGCCTCTTCTTCGAGCTCTTGGACTACCAGGTCGAGATCAACGCGCCGGGCACGGACGCCTCGGTGGAGACCACCCTGGTCCTGCGGGACCGGGAGGGGAACCGGGTGGTGGCCACGGGGACCTCCCCGGACATCATCGTGGCCTCCGTGCAGGCCTTCGTGGACGGCTACAATCTCCTCTGTTCCCGCCGAAGAGCGTAGTCTTTTCTGCTGACCGTGTGGTGAGGTGGGTGGGTGAAGGTTGCGGTGGTGGGGGCGGGGGCCGTCGGGGGCTATTTCGGGGCCCTCCTCACCCGCGGCGGGCTGGACGTGACCCTCATCGCTCGGGGGAAGCACCTGGAGGTGATTCGGGCCCGGGGGCTCGCGATTAAGAGCGTCAAGGGAAACTTCACCGTCCGGCCCTCAGCGACCGATGACCCCGGGACGGTAGGTCCGGTCGATCTGATCCTCTTTTGCGTGAAATCGTACGATACGGAGAGCGCCCTGCGCCAGGCCCGACCCATGGTGGGGGACGAGACCGCCATTCTCTCCCTCCAGAACGGCGTGGACAACGAGGACAAGATCGCGGCGGTAGTGGGCGAGAACAGGGTCCTGGGTGGGGTCGCCTACATCGGAGCCGGGGTCGTCGAGCCTGGCGTGATCAAGCACGCCGAGGAGGGGCGGATCGTCTTCGGCGAGCTTCCGGGGGGCGTGAGCGACCGCGTGCGGCAACTCGCGGCGACCTTCAACCAGGCCGGGCTGCCCGCCGAAGCCTCCGCCGACATCCGGGCGATCCTCTGGGGCAAGCTCTGCTGGAACGCCGCCTTTAACGCCATCAATACGTTAGTGGGCGGGCAGGTGCGGCGGCTGGTGGAGGAGCCCCAGTCGCGGGAACTCTGTCGGCGGGTGATGGAGGAAGTCAGGACCGTGGCCGTGAGCCAGGGGGTGCCGCTGCCCGAGACAGTGATCGACAAGCTGATCCGCTGGACCGAAGGGGTGGATGTCCTCATGGTCACCTCCACCCGGCAGGATCTCGAGGCGGGAAAACCCCTCGAGGCCGACGCATTGAACGGGGTGGTGGTCCGCAAGGGCAAGGAGGCCGGCGTCCTCACCCCCTACAACTTCACCCTGTACACCCTCCTCAAGGCCCTCAGCCCCGCTCCCTGATCCCGAAGGTGAAGTCCTCGCTGGTGGGTCGCCGGTAGTACCGACGATAGTACCGATCATAGTACCTACTATAGTACCGACTATGGGACCGACCACCCCCACGGGCCTGGGCCGCTCCGTCGGTCGGCCTCCGGATTCCCCAACGCATGGTGCGTCGGACTCCCTCTGCCTTCCCGCACCTAGAACAAAGGGTTAGGGTCGATACGATCGCTTTTACTCAATGGATCTTGTGACAGTGTCGGTCAATGTCCAGGAGGACGGAGTTAGGCTTTGCAATCATGCATTCGCCATTCCCTTTCTACATTGACGTTTCTTAGGTCGGAAGAATGGGCTAGCTCCCTCCGTCCCTGTATCCTGTACAGCTCAGGGTGTATTGTTCGAGCACTGCGGGGCGAAATGCACAGGAACGGAGACAACATTGGGATCGTTGGTATTCGCCGTGTTCGGCCCCGCCTGAACCGAGCCGCCTCCATTGGCGTTTATCCAATCCTCTTCGGAGAAGCCGAACTCGCATGTGCCGTCCGCAGAGGGTACAATATCGTAAGCATTCAACTGGGAGTCCATGAACGCGAAGGCGCCCGCGGGGATGGTGCCGTTAGACAGGAGCGGGTCAACGGTCAAGACAAATCGGGCTCCCCAGGTTGTTGCTACGCCGGGGACAGAGATAACGTCACCGCTGTCGGTAAAGAGGTGAACGGAAATAGTCAAGCCGGGAATCGGTAGACCATCCATCCCCTGGGTGACCACAAAGTCGCCTGGAGCTGGCAGGCCGAGGATGAGGTCATCATGATGCACTTCTCGAAAGGCCGTTGGCCTGAACGCCCCGCCGGCTCCAAGGGTCGGGTCAAACGGGCCAAAGTGGTGCGTGCTGATTTGGATTTGCCCATTGGCATCCTGGGCAGGGGTGATGGCACTCGTAAAATCATAGATTGTGCGGGGGACAATTCTCAGATAGTCCGCACCTTCCGCTGGCCCCACGCCCCAGGTCATCACGCCGTCACAATTCGCGTCAACGTATCTCCACAGGATCGTCACCCGCTTGGTGGCGACCTGCGT
>JBHIAD010000049.1:0-10837 GCA_046758405.1 Methylomirabilales bacterium (SeqCode) | reverse complement strand
GTATGCGAACTTCTGGTCCCCTGAACGCTCCGGCGGCGTCTATCCGACCCTCGATCACTTCCTGGCCGATGTCGTCGACATCCTCCGCGAGGAGGTCGCCGAACTGGTCCGACTGGGGGCGGTCTACATCCAGCTTGATGCCCCCCACTATACCCTATTGATCGACCCCAGGACGCGAGCCTTCTACGAAGGGCAAGGCTGGGAGGTCGACCGATGGCTGACGCAGGGTATCGAGATGGACAATGCCGTGATGGGCGACTTCTCGGCGGTAACCTTTGGCTTTCACCTCTGACGCGGCAATCAGGGGAGCCGGTGGCTCTCGGAGGGGGGCTACGATTTGATTGCCAACAAAATCTTCAAGGGGGTCCGGGCGCAGCGGTTGTTGCTGGAGTACGACGACGCCCGCTCCGGCTCCTTTGCCCCACTGGCAGAGGTGCCGGGGGACAAGACGGTCGTCCTGGGTCTGGTCTCGACCAAACATGCCCGCCTAGAGAGTTGGGAGGAACTGGCCGTGCGCATCCGGGAAGCAAGTCGGTTTGTGCCAATGGAGCGCCTCGCCTTGAGCCCCCAGTGTGGCTTTGCCAGCTCGATCATCGGGAATCGCCTTTCGGTCGCAGACCAAAGGCGGAAGCTCGAGGTAATCGTCCAAACGGCGGGGTCGATGTGGGGAGAGGTGTGACAGATCGTGTCGGAGGAAACTGATGGACGCACCCGCTATTCCTTCCACCAGTGAGTTCGTTGCGGTTTTTACCGAGGCCCGCACCCGGACCCTCGAGCTCATCGCTGACCTGACGGATGAACAGATGATGGGGCCTCGTCTCCCGATCCTGAATCCCCTGTTGTGGGAGATCGGACACCTCGCCTGGTTCCAAGAGAAGTGGGTCCTGCGGCATCTCGGCAAGGAGAAACCTATTCGCAAGGACGGTGATCTCCTCTACGATTCTGCCCGCGTGCCTCATGACACCCGCTGGGACCTGCCGCTTCCCTCCAGGGACGAGACCTTGGGCTACATGGAGCGCGTGCTGCACCGCATCGTTGAACGGCTGGCCACGATCAAGCTGAACGAACAGGAAGCCTACTTCCACCGCCTCGCCCTCTGCCACGAGGACATGCACGCGGAAGCTTTTCTCTATACGCGACAGACGCTCGGCCACCCAGCGCCACAGCTTACCGGAGTCCGTGCAGTCCCATGGGGCGAGCGGAGGATCGGTTCTCCGGTCAGTGGTGATGCGGAGGTGCCGGGTGGGACCTTCCTCCTCGGCGCCACGCCTGACCTGCCCTTCGTGTTTGACAACGAAAAATGGGCACACTCGGTTGAGGTGCGGGCCTTTCGCATTGCCCGCACGCCGGTGACGAATGCCGAGTTTGCTGCGTTCGTGGAGGATATGGGGTACCGCCGGCGGGAACTCTGGAGTGAGACGGGGTGGCGTTGGCGTGGGGGGGAAGGCGCGGAGCATCCCGTCTATTGGGAGCGGGGCTCCGCCGGCCGTTGGTACCATCGGCGCTTCAACACGCTCTGTCTCCTTGAGGATCGTCTCCCCGTCATTCACGTGAACTGGTATGAGGCGGAGGCCTATTGCCGATGGGCCGGCCGGCGCCTGCCGACTGAAGTCGAGTGGGAGGTGGCGGCCAGTGCAGAGCCCGCACCGAGTGGTCATGGATTGGGCAGGAAGAAGCGGGGGTTTCCATGGGGAAGTGACCCTCCATCCCCGGAGCGGGCCAACCTCGACGCATGGGCGCTCGGATGCATCGAGGTTGATGCACTGCCGGATGGTGATAGCGCCTTCGCATGCCGGCAGATGATCGGCAATGTGTGGGAGTGGACGGATACAGACTTTGGGCCATACCCGGGGTTCGCAGTCGACCCGTACAAGGAGTATTCGGAGCCATGGTTCGGAACCCACAAGGTCCTCCGGGGTGGGTGCTGGGCGACGCGGTCCCGCCTGATCCGTAACACCTGGCGGAACTTCTACACTTCGGACCGGCGTGACGTGCTCGCGGGTTTTCGGACCTGCGCGAAGTAGAAGGGCGGGAAGACCGGATCCTGTCGATCGGCCGGTGTAGCATGCACTTGGAGCGAGACCCTCATCCTCCTGTGCCCGGATTTCCCCTGGGACTCCGCACCCGATTCGCAGTTCCAGTGGCAGACAGAGACCGGGGTATCAATGGCACAGATCGTCCTTGGCGGGGTAAGCAAGTTCTACGGCGATGAAAGGGCGCTTGAAGACGTTGATCTCGTCTTTGCCGATGCGGTGACCACCGCTGTCGTCGGCCCGAGTGGCAGTGGGAAGTCCACGCTGCTGCAAGTGATCAACGGACTCGTGAGGCCCGACCGGGGGAGGGTCCTCGTTTTCGCAGAGGCGATCGACTATTCGCGCCTTCCCGCACTGCGGCTGCGCATCGGCTATGCCGTGCAGGGCACTGGCCTGTTTCCACATCTGACGGTTCTCGAAAACATCACACTCCTCGGCAAGTTGGTGCAGTGGGACCCGGACCGAATCGCCGCACGCGCCAAAGAACTCATGGGGTTGGTCAATCTGCCACTCTCCTATGCTGAGCGGTATCCCCACGAACTGAGCGGGGGACAGCAACAGCGGGTCGGGCTCTGCCGGGCCATGCTGTTGAACCCGGCGCTGGTGTTGCTGGACGAGCCTTTCGGCGCCCTCGACCCGATCACGCGGAACGAGATTCACCGCGAGTTTCTCCAGCTCCAGCAGACGGAGCCGCGGACCGTCGTCCTGGTCACCCATGACCTGCGAGAGGCCCTGAAGCTGGCCCAGCGCATGGCCATCTTGGACCGGGGGCGCCTGGTGCAGGCCGGAACCTGTGAGGAAATCCTCCAGCATCCCGTCAACGAGTTCGTGCAGAGCTTTCTGCGCTCTCAACTCGACGGGTAAAGCTTGGGGTGAGCCATGCGCGGACTGGTCATTCTCCTGCTCGTGCTGTTCTGCCTCTCCGGGAAGGCCGATTCTGCCCCAAGGCAGACCATCGTGGTCGGTTCAAAGCACTTCAATGAGGGGTATGTGCTGGCAGAGGTGGTGGCGCAGCTGCTGGAAGACCGTGGCGTTCACGTGGAGAGAAAGTTTGGCCTGGGGGGCACCCTCATCTGCTTTGAGGCGTTGAAGAACGGAGAGATCGATGTCTACCCGGAGTATTCCGGAACCCTGGCGCAAGCGATTCTGAAGTTGCCCTATCGGGTGTCCTACGATGAGCTACGAGACAGGCTAAAGCGCCAGTTTGGCATGGACCTTCTGGAGCCCTTCGGGTTCAACAACACCTATGCGATCGCCGTCAGCAGCAGCGTTGCCACGCAGCACCGCCTGAAGAGGATCAGCGATCTGGCGACACTCCCCGATCTCCGGTTCGGTTTCAGCCACGAGTTTCTCAACCGACAGGATGGGTGGCCTGGCCTAGCCCGGACCTACGGACTTACTGTCCGTCCGTCGGGGATCGAACACGGCCTGGCCTACCAGGCCATCCGACAGAACAAGCTGGACGTCACGGATGTCTATTCGACGGATGGGGACATCGAGAAATTTGCCCTCGTTCTCCTGGAAGATGACCAGCACTATTTTCCCCAGTATCTCGCAGCGCCGCTGGTGCGGGGCGATGTGGACAGGAGCATCGGAGGCATCCTGAAGGAACTTGCCGGCACGATCACCGAAAGTGAGATGCGAGCGCTTAATGCACAGGTCCTGCTGGAGGGAAGAAGCTTCGCGGCGGTGGCGCATCAATTTCTCAGCGAAGGAGGGCTTCTGCATCGCGCGCGCGCTGTCGCGGTGGAGAGCAGGTGGGTGACCCTTCTCTCCCGGACGGTGACGCACCTGAAGCTCACCCTCATCGCACTCCTCGGAGCGATGGGTATCGCCATTCCCGTCGGGATCCTGGTCTACCGACTCCGTGTGATCTCTCGACCCGTGCTCTATGTCGCCGGTTTGCTCCAGACCATCCCCTCGATCGCCCTGCTGGCGTTCATGATTCCCCTCTTCGGGATCGGCGCGACCCCGGCGATTCTCGCACTCTTTCTCTACGCGCTTCTGCCCATCCTGAGGAACACGGCGACGGCGTTGTTCTCGATCGACCCGATTCTGAGAAAAGTCGCAGTCGGCATGGGATTGACCGCGTGGCAGCGTTTGCGCTACATCGAGCTGCCCCTCGCGGCTCCAACCATCCTGGCAGGGATCAGGACCGCAGCCGTCATCAACATCGGCACGGCGACCCTGGCGGCCTTTATCGGAGCAGGGGGCCTCGGCGAGCCGATCGTAACCGGGCTAGCCCTGAACGATTCTGCCCTGATACTGGAAGGGGCAATCCCCGCGGCCTTGCTGGCGATCATTACCGAATTCGTCTTTGAATCGATCGAACGGGTGATGATCCCCAAGCATCTTTTGCAGAAGACCGCCGAATAGCAGGACGATCACGATCGCGTGTCTCCTGGCTGATATTGCTGTAGGATGCATGGAACGGGGTGTGCCTTTGCCTCAGTTTTGAGGAGCGTGCGGCATGGCGAAACGGCGCAAGACGTCTATGGCTTCCGGTCACGGTTTGCTCGAACGGGTCCTCACGAACAGGGCTCGCATCGTTGATCTCACCTACCCGCTTTCGGAAACGACCCAGCACTGGCCGGGCGGTGTGCCCTTTCGGAAGGAACTCGCGGCTGATTATGACAAGGGGTACCGAAAGTTTACGTTCTCCATGGGCGAAGACGTCGGAACACACATCGACGCACCGGCCCACTTCTTTCGGGGGGGACTCACCATTGACAAGATCCCCCTCGAGCGGCTTATCGGCCCGGCAGCCGTCCTCGATGTGAGACGGAAGGTTGCGAGGGCCCCAGACTATTGTCTCACCATCGAGGATCTTCAGGACTGGGAAGAGACTCATGGTCGCATCCCGCGGGGGAGTGTCGTCATTCTGCATACGGGGTGGGGAAGCCGGTGGCAGAGCGTAGATCGTTACCGCAACATGGACCGTGAGGGCGTGATGCACTTTCCGGGCTTCTCCGGGGAGAGCGCCACGTTCCTGCTCCGGCGGCGAGAGATCGTCGGCATTGGGATCGACACCCTGAGCCTCGATTTCGGCGGGTCACGGGACTTTCCGGCGCATCAGATCATGCTCAAGGCAGGAAAGTTCCAGATCGAAAATCTGGCGAATGTCGGACAGCTCCCCCCGAGTGGCGCTGTCCTCTTTGCCATTCCCCTCAAGATTGTAGAGGGACCGGAATCCGAAGGTCGCGTCTTTGCCCTGGTGCCGTAACCCCCATCCCCTCCTGGATGCCCGCGAAGGTGGGGGAAGGCCTCGGCGGGACCGCTTCTCCGTTTCCGGGCTGGCACGGTGCTGACGATCGACGGGGCACGACATTCGGGCAGTGGGACCATCGTCCGGCAGGCGGTCGGGCTCGCCGCCCTCACGGGCCGTGCGGTCCGCATCGTGAATGTTCGCGTCCGGCGGCCGAAGCCGGGACTGCGACCGCAGCACGTGCAGGTGGTGGAAGCGATTCGGCAACTCGTCGACGGGCAGGCGGAAGGGGTCTGTCTGGGCTCCCGGGAGTTCACCTTCTGTCCGGGAGACGCCAGCGGAGGCGGGAGGTATGTGTGGGACATCGGGTCGGCAGGTTCGACCACCTTGCTTACGCTTGCGGTGCTGCCTGTGCTGGCCTTTGGATCGGTTCCTGCCAGGATTGAAGTGCGCGGAGGGGTTTTTCAAGACTTTGCCCCTTCCTTCTACCACCTGCGCGACGTCGTGCTGCCCATGGTGCGACGGATGGGACTTGAGGCCGAGGTTGAGATGGGCCGCCCGGGGTACGTGCCGCGCGGCGAGGGCATCATCGTCGTGCGGGTGTCGCCCGTCCGTAGCCCGCTTCGACCTGTCGTGCTGAACCAACAGGGGGCAGTCCAGCGCGTGTGGGGGATTGCACTGGCCTCGCACCTGAAAGCCCAGAGGGTCAGCCAGCGGATGGCCGAGGCAGGGGAAGGGATGTTCAGGGCGGCAGGCTACCACGCGGAGATCAAGGCACAGGACGACAACACGGCCCTCCAGCCGGGGGCGGCCTTTGCCGCCTTCGCAGACCTGAGCGGTGGGATGCGCCTTGGCGCAGACCGGGCCGGCGCTCCGGGGCGGCCCGCGGAAGCGATCGGAAATCAGGTAGCAGAGCAGCTACTTGAGGATTTGCGTCTCGGGGCGATCCTGGACCGATACGCGGCCGACCAAGTGATCCTCTTCAGCACGCTGGCGGCCGGGATCAGCCGGTTTCGGGTTCCCTATGTGACCGAGCACATCCTAGCCAGCGCCTGGATGGCACAGGAGTTTTTAGGCGCCGCGGTCTGCCCGCAGGGAGATGAGCTGGTCATTCACGGCGTTGGCTTCCGAGGGCTGAAGCAGTAGACTGATGGCATCGGGGTGAGCGACTGTGGGAAAAGGTCCCACTCGCATCGGCTATCCTGCTACGATGCGGGGGTTTGCAGGGGCCTTCAAGCTCTTGGGCCGACACAACACAAGGAGTCAGGGCGCATGGAAGTCTTGACACTCATCATTGCAGTTGTGGCCTTGGTGGTTGCCGTCTTGGCCTACCGTCGGACGGGGGGGATGCGGGATCTGCGTCGTCAGGTGGAGTCCTTGGACTCGGTGTCGGAATCGGTGAGGGCGAAGACCGCCGACGCGCTTTCGCGCGTTGAGCGGATGATCCGGGGGAAAGAGAAGGACTCCTCAGAGAAAGAGGAGGGCCCACCGCCACCATCCGCGGTCTAAGGGGGCACGCGACTGATCCCATCGGGCGACAAGGGATGAGGCGCTGTCCGAATGGGCAAGATGGCGTCAATCCGGCCACACTCGACGCCGGAATTGATGAGGCCCCCGAACCAATTGCTGGAGGAGATACCCGGACCACATTCCGCAGTTGATCGACGATGGTAGAGCATCTCACTCGTTGGCGGCCGGATTGGGCGTGTTGGTTGCGGCCTTCGAATTACGGGGGGGGGATGGCAACTTTTACAGAGCGGATCATTCGGGCTGCAAAGCTGGATACTCGTCTCTATGAGGAAGTTGAGGCAGACGAGCAGGCGACGATGCAGGCCATGGCTGTCGTTCTGCTCTCCAGCGTGGCTGCAGGGGTGGGGGCTCCCGGGGGCGGTCTTGGCCGGATCCTCGTGGGGGGGATTGTTGCCCTCGTGGGCTGGTTCATTTGGGCCTATCTAACCTATTGGATCGGGACCCGGCTGCTCCCTGAGGCGAGTACCCACGCTGATCACGGCCAGCTCCTCCGGACCATTGGCTTCGCCAGTGCCCCGGGACTGATCCGTGTCCTCGGTGTCTTTCCCGGGCTCACGTGGATCGTCTTCCATGCCGCAGGCATTTGGATGCTGGTGGCCACGGTGATCGCCGTCCGCCAGGCGCTGGACTATCGGAGTACCTGGCGCGCTGTAGGTGTGTGTGCGATTGGGTGGGTTGTGTATGTGGTGATTGGCGTGGCCGTCTGGTTACTATTGGGGCCCCGTGCCCCCGCGTAGGAGGGCGTCATGGTCAGCGTGGGGGCGTGAAGGGAGTGGGAGGGGACTCGTGGTCATCCCGGAGGCGCTTCACTACTCTTGAAGAGTTCCTGGGCCCCTTCCTCCACCAGGCCCAAAGCCCGTGGCTGCTAGGCGCTGGGGAGATTGCTCCCCACCGCGATGATGAGATAGCCTTATTCAATGGGGTCGGGATCGCTGTCCTGGCCTGCCCTGAAGGAAACGTACTGACCTCAAAGCGGGTGCGATAGGAGAGGAGGGAGCGGAAATGGCAGACACGGTTCGGAAGGTGGAGTACTTCTACATCGAAGCCGCCGACAAACCGGGAGAGGGGGCGCGGGTGCTCAAGATCTTTCAGAATGCCGGCGTCAATTTATTGGCTTTTACCGGGTTCCCCCGGGGTCGGCGGGCCCAGATCGATTTCGTTCCCGAGGACAGTACTGCTTTCAAGTCAGCAGCGAAGCAGGCCGGGCTCAAGATTAGTCCCCAGAAGACCGCTTTCCTCGTCCAGGGCGAAGACCGGATCGGGGCAATCGCCGAGGTCATGGCGCGCCTGGCCGCAGCCAAGATCAACGTGACCGCGATCGATGCGGTGGGCGCTGGCGGGAGCCGCTTCGGGGCGATTCTGTGGGTGAAGTCGCCGGATGTCAACAAGGCAGCCAAGGCCCTCGGGGTTTCCTGAGGGGGAGTCGCGAATTGGGAGCTGTGCTGGATCGACGCCCGTGACGCGCTGAGCCTCCTTGATCCCCGGGAGACGTTCCGGCGGGGAGGAGGAATGGCTTGGCAATTAGGCGGCGGTGGCAGGGAGTCCCTTTCCAGGGATCGCCCACGCCGGTGAGCAGGGTGCCGGCGTCGGTTCCTGCAACGCGGACCCACGAGGGGTAGGGTGGGAAGATTCTTGCTGGTTCGGCTTGGACAGATGGTCCCGGTCCTGCTCGGCATCACGCTCCTTATCTTTTTCCTTACGACCGTTGCCCTGGGCGATCCTGCGCGGGCTCGGATGGGGCAGCGGGCCGATCCCGAGGTCGTCGCCCGCCTCCGGGCTGACTTCGGCCTGGACCGCCCGCTGTGGGAGCGGTACGTCCGGTACATTGGGCGACTTCTCCGGGGTGACCTCGGTACGTCGTTTCGGCAGGCGCGCCCTGTCACCACGGTGATTGTCGAGCGTCTTCCCGCGACGATCCGTCTGGCCGTGGCGGCCACCCTGATCGCGATGGTGCTGGGGGGTGCGGCGGGGGTTGTGGCCGCGGTCAAGCACAACCGGTTCACGGACCTCACCATGATGATCCTGGCCCTCGTTGGGATCTCGACCCCGGTCTTCTGGCTGGGGATGATGCTCATTTTGTGCTTTGCAGTTCTGCTGCGCTGGTTTCCGATCTCAGGCTACGGAGGCGGAGACCTCGCGCATCTTGTCCTTCCCGCGGTGACCCTTGGGATGGCACAGGCCGGCGTGGTTGCCCGCATGACCCGCAGTGCGCTGCTCGAGGTCCTCCGGGAGGACTACATTCGGACCGCGCGGGCCAAGGGGCTCCGAGAGCGGATGGTGATCCTCAAGCACGCCCTCCGGAATGCCTGTTTGCCGATTTTAACCCTGGCGGGGATCGGCTTCGGTGACTTGCTGGTCGGCGCGCCGCTCACCGAGACTGTGTTCGCCTGGCCGGGGCTCGGGCGATTGCTCGTGGCCGGGGTGGGTAATCGGGACCTGCCGGTGGTGATGGGGGCTACCCTCTTCTTCGCTCTCATCTACCTGATCGCAAACCTGATTGTGGACCTCGGGTACGCCCTAGTGGATCCCCGGATCCGTTTGGACCGACGATGAGCACCGGACGGATTGGTCGGCTCTGGCGAAGGAGCAAAGTGACCTGCGTCGGGACGGGGATCCTCATCCTCTTCGGCGTGGTCACCACGGCTGCCCCCTGGCTCGCTCCCTATGACCCGGCGGCGGTTCCCGCGTCGCTCCTGGACAAGAGCTTACTCCCACCGGGGTGGTCGCACTGGCTGGGGACCGATCTGCTCGGTCGAGACCTCCTCAGCCGGATCCTATACGGAGCCCGGATCTCCCTCCTCGTGGAACTGCTCGTTGAGCTTGTCGTGACCCCTTTCGGAGTCACTATCGGCTTGTTTGCCGGTTACCTGGGTGGTAGGATCGACGCCGTTTTGATGCGGATCACCGATGCGGTGATGGCCTTCCCCAGCTTGGTGCTGGCGATCGCCCTGACGGCGGTGTTCGATGAGCCCGGACTGACCAGCGTGCTCCTCGTCCTGATTGCCGTTCGCTGGACGACGGTCGCACGGCTTGTCCGTGGGCAGGTGCTCGCGCTGCGGGAGGCCGAGTATGTCACGGCGGAGCGAGCCCTTGGTGCCGGGAGCAGCCGGATCCTCTTCCGGCACCTCCTCCCAAACTGTGTGGCACCGATCCTCGTGGCAATGACCTTCGGTGTGGCTTCGAATATTCTCGCAGAGGCCGGTTTGAGCTTCCTGGGGCTCGGCGTGCAGCCTCCAGTAGTCAGTTGGGGATCGCTCCTGGCCGATGGGGCCGTCTATCTGACGATCAAGCCTTGGTTGACGGTTTCCCCCGGGTTGGCGATTACCGGGACCGTCCTGGGATTTCACCTCCTCGGTGACGGGCTCCGAGACCTATTGGATCCACGACTCAGGGCGGGGGCGTGATGGTGACTGATGGGTTTCTCCTTGAAATTGCAGACCTGCGCACCCACTTTTTCACCCAGGATGGGATCGTCCGGGCAGTGGACGGCGTCAGTTTTGCTCTCCGTCCGGGGGAGATCCTGTCGTTGGTGGGGGAGAGCGGGTGCGGCAAAACGGTGACGGCCCTCTCCATCCTCCGCCTCGTCGCTGAGCCCCCGGGACGCATCGTCGGGGGCCAGATCCTGTTCGGTGGACGTGACCTCGCGGCACTGGAAGCCGAGGAAATGCAAAGGGTTCGGGGTCGGGAGATCTCGATGATCTTTCAGGAACCGATGACGTCGCTCAATCCGGTCTTTCCCGTGGGCGAACAGATCGCCGAGGGGGTCCGTCACCACGAAGGTCTCTCCCGGACGGCAGCCTGGGACCGGGCCGTCGAGATGCTCCAGAAGGTCAGGATCCCGGACCCGGTGCGCCGGGCTACGGAGTATCCGCATCAGCTATCGGGGGGGATGCGGCAGCGAGTCATGATCGCGATGGCCCTGGCCTGTCACCCGCGCCTCGTGATTGCTGATGAGCCGACGACCGCCCTCGATGTGACGATTCAGGCCCAGATCCTCGATCTCCTCCTCCAGCTTCGTGAGGAATTCCGGATGGCCATCCTCCTCATCACCCACGACCTGGGGGTGGTG
>JBHIAD010000048.1:0-10877 GCA_046758405.1 Methylomirabilales bacterium (SeqCode) | reverse complement strand
CATTCTGGCACAGGAAGCACTCGATGCACTTACGAAACTCCTGGACCCGGTCGATATCCTCCTGCATCATCCGCCAGCCGCTATCCTCGGCGTCCGGGGGGCGCGGCTTGAAATGCGGAATCCCCTTGGCAACCTCATAGTTGAAGGACACGTCGGTGACCAGGTCCTTGATGATCGGGAAGGTCTTCATCGGCGCTATCGCGATTGGCTCACCAACCGCGAAGAAGCTCATACGGGTCATACAGGTCAGCCGCGGCCTGCCGTTGACCTCGGCACTGCACGAGCCACACTTGCCGGCCTTGCAGTTCCATCGGATTGCCAGGTCAGGGGCGCAGGTCGCCTGGATCCGGTGCAGCACGTCCAGAACCACCTCCCCGTTCTCAAAGGGGACGTGGTACTCGACATACCCACCACCGTTGGCATCGCCGCGGAATACGTGCATGATCGCTTCGGGCATCTCTACTATGCCTCTTCGAGGATCGCGCGAAGCTCGTCAGGCATTTGGGGCAACGGCTCCTGGGTGATCGACATCTCCTCCCCTAACCTGCGAATGACGACATTGACCTTGCCGAACTGTGGATCCGTCCTCGGATAGTCATGACGGGTGTGGGCCCCGCGGCTTTCCTGACGCTCCAAGGCGGCACGGGTAATCATCTCGGAAACAGTGAGCATCGAGTCCAGATCGATACACAGGTGCCAGCCAGGATTGTACTGACGATGGCCCACGATAACGGTTCGCTGGGCCCGCTCGCGAAGCTTGGCGAGCTCCTCAAGTGCCTGTTGTAGTTCTTCTTCAGTCCGGACGATACTCACCAGCCGTTGCATCGTCTCCTGGAGATCGTGGTGGATGCTGTAGGGGTTCTCTCCGCTGGAGCGGTCGAAGGGCGCCAGCAACTCGTGGCTGATGGTTTCCACCTGACTCACGTCAACCGTCGGCTGGACACCCAGTGTCTTCACGTACTCAGCGGCCCCGAGACCTGCCCGGCGACCGAACACCAAGAGGTCGGACAGGGAATTGCCACCCAGGCGATTGGCCCCATGCATTCCGCCAGCCACCTCACCAGCCGCAAACAAGCCCGGGACTGTGGAGGCCGCTGTATCCGCGTCCACCCTAACCCCCCCCATCATGTAGTGACAGGTTGGCCCCACCTCCATCGGCTCCCGGGTGATGTCGACATCAGCCAGCTCCTTGAACTGATGGTACATGCTCGGCAACCGGCGCTTAATGGTCTCGGCCGGGAGACGAGACGCGATATCGAGAAAAACGCCGCCGTGGGGGCTACCGCGTCCGGCCTTCATCTCCGCAACGATGGCACGTGCGACCTCGTCGCGAGGTAGGAGCTCCGGCGGTCGACGGTTGTTCTTCCGGTCCGTAAACCAGCGGTCCGCCTCATCCTCGCTCTCGGCGGTCTCCGACTGAAAGAGTTCGGGAATATAATCGAACATGAACCGCCTGCCGTCGGAGTTCTTGAGCACGCCGCCCTGGCCCCGCACACCTTCGGTGACCAAGATGCCACGCACGCTGGGGGGCCACACCATGCCGGTGGGGTGAAACTGCACGAATTCCATGTTGATCAGGTCAGCTCCAGCCCAGTAGCCAAGCGAGTGGCCGTCGCCAGTGTATTCCCACGAATTGGAGGTAATCTTGTAGGCCTTGCCGATACCCCCAGTGGCCAATACCACTGCCTTGGCGTTAAAGAGCACGAAGCGCCCGCTCTCTCGCCAGTAGCCGAAGGCACCGGCGATGCGACCGCCATCCATCAGCAGCCGAGCAATGGTGCATTCCATGAAGACATCAATACCCTTATGCACCGCGTTTTGCTGGAGGGTACGGATCACTTCCACACCGGTCCGATCACCAACATGTGCCAGGCGGGCGTAGCGGTGCCCGCCGAAATCGCGCTGGAGGATCTGGCCGTCCTGTGTGCGGTCGAACAGGGCTCCCCAGCCTTCCAGCTCCCGAACCCGATCCGGTGCCTCCTGCGCGTGAAGCTGGACCATCCGCCAGTTGTTGAGGAATTTGCCACCACGCATGGTATCGCGGAAATGGACCTTCCAGTTGTCCTCCCGGTAGACGGTGCCAAGGGCGGCGGCAATCCCGCCCTCGGCCATCACCGTATGGGCCTTGCCCAAGAGGGACTTGCAAACCAGGGCAGTCCGGACTCCCTGTGCCGAGGCCTCAATGGCTGCGCGTAAACCGGCGCCACCCGCACCAATGACGACAACGTCGTACTCGTAAGTCTCATACGCCTCCATGCGCAGGACCTCGCGACTACACAAGCCTTACGTCGCCGATAATTCCCATGGACACCAATCGAACGTACAGGTCAGTCAGCCCGACACCGAAGAGGCTGAGCCAGGCAAAGAGCATGTGTCGCTCGTTGAGCCAACTGAGCGCACGCCACAACCGATACCGCGCCGGAGCCTGTGAGAAGACCTTCACGTGGCCGCCGCACACGTGCCGGCAGGAATGACAGGAAAAGGTGTAGAGTCCGAGCAACGTCACGTTGGCGCAGAGGACGAGGGTCCCGACGCCGATGCCAAAGCCATCCGGAAATCGGAAGGCCAGCACTGCATCCCAGGTGAGGATAAAGATAAAGACCACCGCCAGGTACCAGGTATACCGATGGAGGTTCTGCAAAACGAGCGGAAAGCGGGTTTCACCGGTATAGCTGGTGTGAAAATCCCGTACTGCGCAGGCAGGGGGAGACCCCCAGAACGAGCGATAGTAGGCCTTGCGGTAGTAGTAGCAGGTGAAGCGGAAGAGACCGGGGGCCCACAGGATCAGGAAAGCCGGTGACCAGGTCCACCAGGGGCCCACGAGCCGGAAGCTGATGTGCTCGCAGTTTTGAGCGATGCAAGGAGAGTAAAAGGGCGAGAGATAGGGCGTGGCATAATAGTGGGCATTCTGGAGGGCTGCCCACGTGGAGTAGACGACGAAGGTACTCAGGCCCAAACAGGTCACGGCTGGCGCTACCCACCAGGCATCCTTGCGCAGGGTCACCGCGGCGGTAACCGCTCCCCGTTGGTCGCTCAGCAACCCACCGCTCATGCGTCCTCCTGGAGGAGAGCACTCGACCCCTGCAACTGCTCCACGGCCGCCCGGGGATGACCGCTACCCGCGGGGCCCAAGACCCTTCCCCTGCGTCTCGCTTCAGATGAGCTTGAGTTTGGTCACCAGCTCCCGGACCGCACTCACCGACTTTTGGAAGGCGGCCTCCTCCTCCGGGGCCAACTGAATCTCGATGACCTGCTCAACGCCAGTCCGGCCGAGCTTCACCGGAACTCCCACGTAGAGCCCGTGTACCCCATAGGGCCCATCCAGGTAGGCACAACAGGGGAGGATCTTCTTTTTGTCCTTGAGAATCGCCTCAACCATTTCCGTCACCGCCGCCCCAGGGGCGTAGAAGGCTCCACCGGTTTTGAGCAATCCTACGATCTCCGTCCCCCCGTCGCGGGTCCGTTGGACCAGGGCATCGATCCGCTCGCGCGAGAGGAGTTCCGTGATCGGGATCCCGGCCACCGTCGCGTAGCGAGGGAGAGGGACCATGGTATCTCCGTGCCCCCCGAGGACAAAGGCACTCGTGTTTTCGACGGACACTTCTAGCTCTTGGGCGATGAAAGTGCGGAACCGTGCCGAATCCAGAATCCCCGCCATGCCGATCACCCGGTTGGGTGGAAAGCCGCTCCGCTTGAGGGCGAGGTGGGTCATCGCATCCAGAGGATTCGACACGATGATCAGAATGGCATCAGGTGATCTTGGCGCGACTTGGTCGATGACCGAGCCCACGATCTCAGCGTTCTTGAAGAGGAGATCGTCCCGCGTCATCCCGGGCCTTCGCGGGAGACCCGCCGTCACCACCACAATATCGGAATGAGCCGTCGAGCTATAATCGTTCGCCCCAATGAGCCGACAGTCGTACCGGTGAATCGGCCCGGCCTCTAAGAGGTCCAGGGCCTTGCCTTGCGGCAATCCTTCGACCACGTCGACCAACACCACATCGGCGAGCTCGTTCTCGACCACGTATTGTGCGACGGAGGCACCGACGTTGCCTGCCCCGACCACGGTCACTTTCGGGCGCATGTCCCCTCCCGGCCTCCGATGTCCGAGGTCCAAAGTCCGGCGTCCTGAAAGAGGTGTGGATCGACTATGGACATCGGACGTTGGACTCTGGACTAGCCTACCCCATATTCTCGATGATCGCGCCCGCGAATTCAGAGCACGTGAGCTCCGTGGCCCCTGGCACCAGTCTCGCCAGATCGTAGGTCACTCGCTTCTGGGATATCGTCGCCTCGAGACCTCGATAGATTAGATCGGCCACAGGCTGCCACCCCAGGTGTTCGAACATCATGGCTCCCGAGAGGATAAGCGATCCAGGGTTCACCTTGTCTTGACCAGCATACTTCGGCGCAGTCCCGTGAGTTGGCTCAAAAAGGGCGCACGGGATGCCGATGTTGGCCCCCGGCGCGATGCCGAGGCCCCCAACCTGGGCCGCGCAGGCGTCAGAGAGGTAATCACCGTTGAGATTGGGAGCGGCGATGACGTCGTACTCGTCGGACCGGGTGAGAATCTGCTGGAACATGCTGTCAGCGATCCGGTCCTTGATCACCACGGTCCCCCCTGGCGCCTGACCCCGGTACTTGGTGGCAAGGTCCGCCTCGGTGACGGTCACGTCACCGAACTCTTCCTTGGCCAACGCATAGCCCCAGTCGCGGAACGCTCCCTCCGTATACTTCTGAATGTTCCCCTTGTGCACGAGGGTGACGCTTCGCCGCTTGTGGTCTAATGCATATCGGATCGCCATCCGAACAAGCCGCTTGGTCCCGGTGATGCTGATCGGCTTGATCCCGATCCCCGAATCGGGTCGGACCTTCACCTTCAGCTCATCCGCGAGGAACTCAATCAGCCTGCGCACCTCTGGCGATCCCTCTGGCCACTCGATCCCGGCATAGACATCCTCGGTGTTCTCCCGGAAGATGACGACGTTCATGCGCTCCGGATGGAGGACCGGACTCGGGGTCCCCTGGAAGTACCGCACTGGCCGCACACACGCAAAGAGATCCAGCCGCTGCCGCAGGGTAACGTTCAAGCTCCGGAAGCCACCCCCTACCGGCGTCGTGAGCGGACCCTTGATGGCGATGAGATATCGCTCGATAGCCCGCAAGGTATCATCGGGGAGCCAATCGTCGTAGCGGGCCCGCGCCTTTTCTCCCGCGTAGATCTCGAACCAGACAACACGTTTCGTTCCGTGGAATGCCTTGGCCACGGCGTGATCGAAGACCCGGACGGCAGCCGGCCAGATATCCACCCCGATGCCGTCCCCTTCGATAAAGGGGATGAGCGGGTCGTCCGGGACTCGCAACTGCCCGGCCGTGCTCTGAATGGGGGTCCCTTCTTTCGGAGGGGTGAGTTTCTGAAAACCGGCCATGCCCCTGCTCCTCTCCTGCATGACCCACCGACGTGGGTGAGGACCGATCTTCCCTGGAACCGGTCAGGCGAGCCGATCAAACCCCTGCGAGGGCCCACAGGGTTCACCCCTCCTCGCGGACAATGGCGGCTCGCGCCAAGTGTACGAAGCATGTGGCGGAGGCCCCTGAGAATTGGGGCGGGATAGGCACTCAGGACATGTCTCGTTCCGGCCGACCCGCCGGACTGTCGAGACAAAACGCCTAAGAGTGTTTACCGTACCACGCCTCCCAGGGGGTGTCAAGCCTATGCGGGCGAGTACTTAGGCAGGCTTGTCCTCTACGATCCCTCTCCACATCCCGGTCAAATGGTGGTGACCTGACCCCCCCTCGATCATGCACCCTGCCCGTGGAGGAGCCGCCGTGCAAGCGCCTGCCCCACCGCGATCGCACCTGCTGTCCCCCCTCCCAGCGGGTGAGTCGGGGGGATGCGATAACGCCTCGGTGACAACGACCACCCTCCTCTCGTCACGTTCCCGAGACCGCTCCAGCCTGAGACCCACCCCATCTCTACTTGACGGATCCCCCGAGACCAGCCGGGGAAGACTTCCTCCAGGACGCGGACCATCTCATCCACTGGACAGGGATCCCTCCGAGAAAACCGTAGGCTGATCAAACAGTCCTCCTCGCCCATCACGCCATCAGAAGACGCACCCATCCCGAGAAGGATCGTGGGCCACGCGGCACTCTCGGCCCTCTGCCTGCCGTCACGCAGCGCCACGAAGGGGCCCATCTCCGAAGGGAGATACCGCCTGTCCATCCGAAACCCCACAGAGCCGATCCGGGACCCCTCGGCAGACCCCTCGATGAGGCTCCGACACCGTACCAGTCCCTCTTCGGTTTCGACCCCGCGGACCTCCCACGGCCGTGTGCGCACCCGGCGCACTCGGGAGGTCTCAATCCGACGACCGCCTGCACGGAGCAGGGCTGCAACCAACTTCCCCCGGAGCCCCTGCAGACCCCCTTCAAGAGAGAAGAAGCCGGAGCGGAGATGGTGAAAGGCCGCGGCGAGTTGCGCGGCCGTGGGCTCAGCCGGTCCAGTCGACCCAAAGACCACATCCACGAGGGCTGCGAGGGCCTCCGCGATCACGGGTGGCAGGGTATGGCTACGCGCCAGCTCTGTTAGCGTGAGGCGGCTGAGGCGGCGCATGCGGGCTCGAAAGAAAAAACGCCACCCGTCCTGCGCCGCCGGATACTCGACCAGGAAGGGGGTGAGCTGAGCAAACCTTGCCAGGAGGTTCTGTAGGGCTCCCACCGCATCGGGCGCGACCCGTGCAATTTCCCATTCGAGGGCCTCCCCGGGGGGCAAGAGGGTCAACCGCCCATCCAGCGTCACCACCTGCAGCGGTGGGTCTGCCCGCAGAAAACAGAGGTCAAGGCCGACCCCAGCCAGAGTTTGCTCCACGATTCCGCTCTCCCCGACCCCCCAGAACAAGTGGGGGGGCTCAAACCGGAATCCTGACGCCTCGACAGAGACGGGCTCCTCGCTGTCCACCACGAGCACGTGCCGTCCCGCCCGTGCAAGCAGGACCCCCGCAACGAGGCCTGCGAGGCCACCCTGGTACACGATCACATCAACCTCGTCAGGCACCGGCACCTCCCCCCTCCCCACGCTTGCCCCTGCCCCGGGCCGACGTGCCACGAGTCCGGACAAGCAACCGGATCGGGTTCCCTTCAAAGCCAAAGGCCTCCCGCAGACGGTTGGCGAGAAAACGTTCATAGGCAGAGCTGATCCCTCGAGCCCCTTGCACAAAGAAGAGGAAGGTGGGTGGAGCCCCGCCCACCTGGGCTGTGTACTTGAGCCGCACCGGCCTGCCCTGCACGGCGGGTGGCGGTATCGTCTTCGTGATTCGCGTGAGCCATCGGTTCAGTTCTGGAGTCGGCACGCGTTCTCTTCGCGCCCTGAGTGCTCGGGCCACAAGCGGAAACAGCCGGGTCACCGAACGTCCCGTCAAGGCGGAGATGAAAAGGACCGGAGCATGGTCCAGATGCCGAAGCTTCTCCCGAACTTGGGCCAGAAACCCATCGGTCGCCCTCGGCTGCTGACCCACCAGGTCCCACTTGTTCACAACTACAATAGAAGCGCAACCGGCATCGAGAATCAACCGGGCAATCCGGGCATCCTGCTGGACGATTCCGCTCGACGCGTCGAGCAGGAGGACGGCGAGGTCACATCGTTCGAGGCTCTTGAGGGTCTGGACCACAACCACGCGCTCCAGGCGGGTACTGACGCGCCGCCGGGCCCGAATCCCAGCGGTATCAATGAGGACGTACGGGACACCCCCAATCGTGACGAGAGTGTCCACCGTGTCCCGCGTCGTCCCCGGGTCGGGGGCCACGACGACCCGCGGACTCCCGAGCATCCGGTTGACGAGAGTTGACTTTCCGACGTTGGGCCGGCCGACAACGGCGATACGCGGCGGACGTTCCGCCTCGCTGACCGACGCCTGGTGCCCCCACGCATCGACCACCCGGTCGAGCAGGTCGCCGACTCCGATGCCATGTTCAGCCGAGATCGCATGAACCTCGGGAAACCCAAGCGCGTACCACTCGGCCGCCGCGGCCTCGGCCCGCCGCCCCTCCGCCTTGTTGACCACAACGAGAATTGGCGCACCGGCACGGGCGCGAAGCAGGCGGGCTACTTCACGGTCCAGCGGTGTTACACCGCTCATGGCATCGACCAGAAAGAGCACGAGATCGGCCTCAGCGAGGGCCGCCTCCATCTGTGCCCGCACGGCTTTGCCGAGCTCCTCTATCCTCCCCGGGGTGACTCCACCCGTGTCGATCAAGGCAAGTCGTCGTCCCCTCCACTCACAGGTTCCATAGAGGCGGTCCCGGGTGACACCCGGGGTGGCATCCACGATCGCGCGACGGTGGCCAACCAGGCGATTGAAGAGGGTAGACTTGCCGACATTCGGTCGACCGACGATGGCAACGGTCTTCACGTACTCTTCCCTCTCACCAGGTCGTTGCCGCACCCTGAAGCACCGTTCCTCAGGCCATGCCGGAGCAGTCTTGGGCCGATTCTCTTTACGAGCACGAGGACTGGGGGAGGTGACTCTCCACTGAAAATGCTGGCTGCCCGGACACCACCTGGCCAAAGACCGCCGCCTTGACCAGGCAGCGCGCGCTCGGCTCAACCGCGTGAATAGGAACTCCGAGCTGCTCCTCAAGCCGTCGAAGCGGCAGATCGTCCAAGAAAATCGCTTCGTCCGCTTTCAAGCAAACGGACGGTATCAGGACCGCTGTGAACCGCCCAGCAGTCTGCAGGGTCCTGGCGATATCTGATCCCGTCAGGAGTCCCGCCGCTCCGATCGTTCCTCCAAAGAATCGGTTCGGAACCACGGCGAGCTCAACCGCCAGTCCGGGAACCAAGACGAGCCGCTCGACGATGGGCTTCAGCACGGGGGCCGCGAGGGTCCCGGTCACGACACCGACCCGGCGCGGTGGATCAACCCGGTCGGGAAGCCGCCTGACAAGCCGCCCCCAGCTGTCCTGAAAGCGCCGGACCATGCCCACGCCATTCTCCGCCAGCGGGAACCCCTCGTAATACGCCCGGGAGGGCACTGGCCGCCCAGCGAGCAGAAACCACTCGTCCGAGGGAAAACAGAATCGGCTCCCGATCCGGCGATGAAAAGCCCGCTGCCATACCCGCACCTGCTCAAGCAGTTCGCGTGCGTACTGGGGGGTTGGTGAGGTAAAAGCCGGGAGCCGATCCCGGTAGCGCGTCACTCCCACTGGCACGATGGCGACCGTTGCCCCCCGGGGATGGAAACGGGCCAGAGTGTGCACCGTCTGTCGCAGGTGAGGTCCATCGTTCCAACCTGGACAGAGCACAACCTGGAAGTGCATAAGGATCCCGGCCTCCGCGAGCCGGGCGATGGCAGACAAGGGATCGGGAGCATCCCGCCTTCCGAGCAAACGATTCCGGAGGGCGTGGTCCGTCGCATGGATTGAGAGATAGAGGGGGCTCAGCCGCTGCCGAATGATCCGATCAAAATCTGCTGCCGAGAGGTTTGTCAGGGTGATGTAGTGCCCATGGAGGAAGGAGAGCCGAAAGTCTTCGTCCTTGAAGTAGAGACTCGGGCGCAAGCCCCGCGGGTTCTGGTGGACGAAACAGAAGACGCAGCGATTCCGGCATGCGCGGACCGTCAGGTCCGCCAACGTCATGCCGAAATCCTCTCCCCACCGCCTCACCAGTCGGGCTGAGCGCCGGAAGCCCCTCAGGTCGACCCACTCAACCCGGATCGTCTCATCAGCCGCCTCGAACTGGAAGTCGAGAGAATCCTCGATCGTCCGGCCATCCACCGTGAGGACGCGCACACCAGGAATGACTCCGGCAAGCGCCGCCGGCGACGCAGACCTCACCGCCACGACCGAGACCCCAGAGCCGGTGAATGACCCCTTCGTACCGCCGTTCATTTCACGCAGACGTGACCTTCTGGGATGTTCCCGCCACCACTTCGATCCCCCGGACCAGGTAACCGAGCCCTGAGCACAGGGTCACAATGCCCGTGGCCCACACCAGCACCCAAAAGCCGGTGGCCACACCCTCACCATGGACCATCATCCCTCCAACCACCACCGCCAGTTGCAGGACCGTTGTGAGCTTGCCGAGGAGCGAGGGGGGATACACGAGGCACCCCGTGAAACAGTACAGCACAACGGATCCGGTCACCAAAACGATGTCTCGCCCGACTCCTAAGATTACGAGCCAGACCGGCACCCACCCGAGGATCCCCAGGGTGACAAAGGCAGAGCCGAGCAAGAGCTTGTCCGCCACGGGATCCAGGAGCATGCCCAGATTCGTGTGCTGCCGGTAGAACCGTGCCAGCAACCCGTCGAGGCCATCGGTCAGCACTGCCAGCACAAAGATCGCAAGCGCAGCATTCCGCTTCTCCTCAACGAGAAGAATCACCACCACGGGGGCGAGGAGGATCCGGAGGATTGTCAACCAGTTGGGAAGGTTCATCGCCCCATCCCTCACAATCCCAACAGCTCCGCCAACCGCTTCAGGATCAACAACACCTCCGCCCCTGAAACCGGTTGTTCCGGTCCAAAGCGGTCACCGGGGGTCTCCATGATCCCCATCCGCGTCAACCCCGTGGCGGCCTGATAGGCGTAATGGATGCTGTCCAGGTCACGGAATGGCGATCCACCTCGCCCGACCTTCACGGCGAGCAGATCTCGTCCCATCACCCGCGCGAGGATGTCCTCAAGAAGAACGGCGATGTCTGCCCGGTGGACTGCTGCTGTCGGGGAGAAGGTCTGATCGGGAAAAACACCCAACCCTCTGAGTTGGTAGGGGGTGAGTTGTTCGATCTGCCGCCGGTAAGGAAACCCATCGAGATCAGTAATGACCGGAAAGGCCAGCGGAGGACGCCGCCGGGCCCGAAAGCCCTGACGCTCAA